>RFJS01000542.1 GCA_003694825.1 Verrucomicrobiota bacterium
ATCTCAATGCGCCCTTTGCGCCGCTGTGGTCCTCGACCCTGCCTACGCCGTCCTCGGCGGTATCGCCGAAAGCCGCGAAATCGCAGCCTGCCTGCTTGACCGGCAATGGCGGGTCATCCTCTCCACCGCCACCGATTTCCCGTTTCCATTGCCGGCCTCTCCCGCTTTGACCCACCGGCGCGGTCCTCTCGACGCCGCGGCATTATCGGCCCTGATCACGGCTTCCAGGCCAGCATACGTCATCCTCGCCACGCATCCATACGCCGAGAATATCCGCAAGCTCGTTCTCGAAACGGTTCCGCCCCTCAACGTCCCACTCCTCATCTACCTGCGACCAGCCGAGACCATACCACCGGCTGCCATCACCGTCGACTCCCATGCGGCCGCCGCCGCAACACTTTCAAAACTGCCCGGTAACATCCTCCTCACCACCGGCGCGCGCAACGCCAAAGCCTACAGCCAGCTCCTCACATCACACCCTAACCGCATCTACATCCGCGTCCTTCCCGGTCAGAAATCGCATGATGACTGCCTCGCCGCCGGATTCCCTTCTTCCTCGATCATCCAGGCGAAAGGCCCGTTCTCCACCACCGAAAACATCCGCATCATCCGTCAGCTCGACATCCAGACTCTCGTCACCAAAGAAAGCGGCAAAGAAGGCGGTTTCCCGGAGAAGATCGAGGCCACCCGGGAAACGGGCATCCGCCTCATCGTCATCCGCCGCCCTCCCCTTTCCATTCCACCAACTATTCCCGTGTTCAACGCGATCGACAGCCTTATTCAATATCTGCAACCAACTCAGCACCAGGAAACGCAGCCATGAGCACAGCATCCTCGCCCAGCCACGGCGGTAATCTCGCCCGGCTCGCCGAACTCGCCGGGTGTTCGCCCGAAGAGATCATCGATTTCAGTGCCAACCTCAATCCCATCGGTCCCCCGGAATGGCTGCCGCACCGGCTTGCCGCCCAAATCGACAGTCTTACCCATTATCCCCCACCCCATGCCGAACCCGCTGTCGCCGCGATTGCCAAACATCTCGACCTCGCCCCAGAGCAAATCGTGCTCGGCAACGGTGCCAACCAACTCATCCACACCCTCCCTCACGCACTCACCCCCCGGCGGGTGATCCTCCTGCCGCCATGCTATCTCGACTACTACCACGCCTGTCGTCTCGCCGCCCTCGACATTCTCGAAATCCCCCGCATCCGTGAGGGGGACACCTTTGCCATCGACTTTACCCGGCTTGCCGGCAGCATCCAGCCCCACGACCTCACCTTCATCGACCTCCCCAACAACCCTACCGGCCACATTCCCGATCTCGACACGCTCTACCAGCTCATCCAGGATCATCCTGAGGCGATGTTTGCCCTCGACATTTCGTTCTACCCCTTCCACGCAGACTTTCCCATCACTCGCTTTCTCGAACTCCCCAACACCATCCTCATCCAATCCCTCACCAAGCTCTACGCCATCGCCGGACTCCGTCTCGGCCTGATCCTCGCCTCGTCACAACATATCGCTGCCATCCGCCAACATATCCCTGCCTGGTCGGTCAATACCTTTGCACAGGCGATCGCTCCCGAATGCCTGCAGGATCATGATTATCTTCGTCGGACCCGGGCCGAACTCGACCAGCTTCGCCAGTCACTTCTCGCACACCTGGCAAAGCTACCATTCCATATTCATCCTCCCACCGCCAACTACATCCTTCTTCGGCTACCATCACGATTAACAGGCGAAGAGCTCGTGCACAAGCTCCTCATTGATCATCGCATCGCCGTCCGTTCCTGTGCCAA
The DNA here is from genome assembly GCA_003694825.1 of Verrucomicrobiota bacterium. Classification (GTDB taxonomy): domain Bacteria; phylum Verrucomicrobiota; class Verrucomicrobiia; order Opitutales; family Opitutaceae; genus J108. Next base: position 1,797 of record RFJS01000542.1, read on the forward strand.
CTACCCCGGGCTTTCGCCACATTATATCCGCATCGCCATTCGCAGCCAACGCGAAAACCAGCGTCTGGTGGAGGCTCTCGAAGAAATCATTGCCTCAACGAAACCGTCCCCTACTCCCCATCGCGTATCATCACGGGCACCAACACCAGCGCTCATGATCCAGGGTACCTGTTCCAACGCGGGTAAAAGTATCATCACTGCCGGACTCTGCCGCCTCTTCCTTCGTCGCGGCATCCGTGTCGCCCCTTTCAAAGCCCAAAACATGTCCAACAACTCCTTTGTCACGCCCGATGGCAAAGAGATCGCTCGGGCGCAGGCCCTGCAGGCCCTTGCCTGCCGGCTCGAGCCACGGGCCGAGATGAGCCCGATTCTGCTCAAGCCCAACTCCGACACGGGTTCCCAGGTCATCCTCGATGGCCGGCCTGTTGCCAACATGGATGTCCGCCAGTACCACCAGTTCAAACCCCAGGCCTGGCAGTCCGTGGTGGCGGCCTATCAGCGGCTGGCTTCCGAATTCGAACTCATCGTCATCGAAGGCGCAGGC
>RFJS01000096.1 GCA_003694825.1 Verrucomicrobiota bacterium
ATCCGTGCACCGGCCTCGACGAAACGGACCGCTGCGGCGCCGAATGCTTCGGGCGTCGTCCGATAGACGATCTCGCCGTCGACAACCTCGGGCGAACCGGCATTCGGCTGCACGACCACCGGCACATCCCCGGCCGCGGCCACAAGTTCCTCAGCGAGCCGGATATACGTCTCCAGCGCAAGCTCCGTGCCGCAGTTGGCACCGACGATGCCCGCCCCAGCCTGCACCGCCGCCCGCACCGCGTCCGCCACCGTCGTCCCCATCATGGTACGAAACGTATCGCCGGATTGCTGAAAGGCGAAGCTCGTCATGACCAGCGCGGCGCCCGCTTCCCGGGCGGCCTCGATGCCCAGCACCGCTTCCGCGGGATCCGACATTGTCTCCACCAGGAGCACATCCGCGCCACCTTCGAGCAGCGCGGCGGCCTGTTCGGCAAACGCCTGTTTGACCGCTTCCGGCTCGGCATCGCCGTAAGGCTCGAGCAGCCCGCCAAACGGCCCCATGTCGCCGAGCACGAAGGCGCGGTCGCCCGCCACCTCGCGAGCCAGTGCCGCCGCTGCCCGATTGAGCTCCGCCGCCCGCGCTCCGAGCCCGTGCCCCGCGAGCGCCAGTGATGTGCCCGAGAAGGTATTGGTCGTGAGCAGATCGGCCCCCGCATCGAGATAGCGCTGGTGCACCGTGCGCACGCGATCGGGCGCCTCGATATTCCAGGCGACGCCGCAGGCCCCCGGCGCGAGACCGAGCTGCTGGAGCTGAGTGCCCATCGCCCCGTCGCAGACGAGCGGGCGCGTTTTCAAGAGGAGTTCGAGTTTTCCGAGGCGGCTCATGGGATGCGCTCATGACAACGCCATCCATCTCGTATGTCACTCCCTTCCCGCGATGGCCTCGCCGCTTTTCCGAACCGTCCCCGGTCAACTGCGCCCGCGCCGCTCGGCCACCACTGCACCCTGCTAACGCTCGCCCGCTGCCCAGCCGATCCCACCCAGCTGAAGATCCCCAGTCCGCTGCACCCGGAACCCCGTCACTTCCCGGCGCATGACGACAATGGTATCGCCGTGCACGAGCGGAATGATCGGCAGATCGCGGCGCCAGAGCGCAAGCGCCTCGCGATAGAGCGCCGCCCGCCGGACGGGATCCGTCTCCCGCCGGCCGTCGAGAAGGAGACGGTCCATTTCCGGATTCCGGTAGCCGGCGTAGTTGGTCGCCACCCCGGGCTCCGCCGCCCAGCTGCCGAAGAAGACACTGAGAAAATTGTCCGGATCGCCGTTGTCGCCGATCCAGCCGATGATCGCCATCTCGTAGTCGTGATCGCGCAGACGGCTCAGGTGGCTTTTGAAATCCATGGCCACAATCTCGACCGGCAGGCCCACCGCCTCGAGCTGCGCGCGGATCAGCGAGGCCGCCTGCACCGGATCCGGGAGAAACGGCCGCGGCGCCGTCATCACCTGCAGCCGGATCGGGCGCGACCGCGCTTCCGGATGCGCCTCGAGAATCGCCCGCGACCGCTCCGGATCGAACGGCAGGGCGTCCGGTGTTTCCGGATACCCGAGAAACCCCGGCGGCATCGGGTAGTCCGCGCGGCGGCCCGCTCCGCCCAATGCCACCTCGGCAAGGCGGTCGCGGTCGATGGCCAGCGCGATCGCCTCGCGCACCTCGCGAGCCTGAAACCTCGGGTCCGCGAGATTCATCACCAGGTAGCCCAGGTTCATGCCCGGCTCCCGATACACGGTAAAGCGCGCGTCGCCCTCGAGCGCGGCGAGTTCGGCGGGCATCAGGCCGTCGAGCCCGTGAACCGCGCCGGTTTTCAGCTCGAGGAGTCGTACTGAGTTTTCCGGGACGACTTTAAGCACCAGCCGCTGGAACTGCGGCCGGCGCGGCGCGTCCCAGTAGTCCGGATTCGCCTCGAGAACGATCGCCTGGTTCGGCGTCCAGGAGAGGAACCGATACGGCCCGGTTCCGACCGGATGGCGCTGAAAGGCCTCGCCATGCGTCGCGAACGCCTGCGGGCTGAGCAGCCAGGCCGGAAACACCGCCAGCGATGAGAGCAGCGCCGCGTTGGGCCGGCGGAGCCGGAAGACGAGCGTCCGCTCATCCGGCGTCTCCACGGCCGCAATGTCACCGTAAAGGCTCTTCCAATACGGAAACGCGGCTCCCGGCGGACGCCCCGGATGCCGCGGGTCCATCTGCCGCCGAAACGACCACGCCGCCGCCTCCGCCGTGAGCGGGGTGCCATCATGGAAGCGCACGCCGGCGCGCAACCGAAAGGTGTAGCTGAGCCCGTCCGCAGAGACGCTGTAGTCTTCCGCCAGGCACGGTTCGATCTCCAGCGTGCCGCTGCGAAACCGCACCAGCCCTTCGCACACCTGCGCGAGCGCGTTGACGGAATCACCGTCGTCCACGTCCGCCGGGTCGAGTTTTTGCGCGTCGCTGCCGCGCGCGAAGATGAAGACCTCGGGCCGCCCGGCCGGTCCCGCATCACGCCCACAGCCACCAGCCCACAGCAACACCGCCAGCCCGGCAAACGCCGCGAACAGGCGCCCGATTCGCGAAAACCCGCTCACCCCTCGTCCTTCCAGCGGAAGGTGATCACCTGCTCCAGTTCCGCCGCGAGACTCAGCGCCACCGGACAATTGCGCCCGGCGTGCTCGAGCCGACCCTCCGGATCCGCCGAACGCGGCAGCGGCAATTGCACATCGACCACGAGCCTGGCGATGCGCCGCGGCGGCTCGGCCGACATGATTTTCTCGACCGTCGCCGTCGCCCCGTCCAGGGACAGGCCGGCGTCTTCGGCCCGCATCGCCATCGTCGTCAGCAGGCAGGTCGCCAGCGCCGTCGCCACGAGATCGGTCGGCGAAAAGCTCTCTCCGCGGCCGCGGTTGTCCGTCGGCGCATCCGTGGCCAGCTCGGTCTTCGACGGACCGTGCACCGCCCGGCAGCGCAGGCCACCCACATAATCAATCGTCATTCGCACCATAGCGGTGCCGATCGTGGGGCTCACCCCGGCGGCGACAATCTCCATTCATTCCCGTCCGGCGCACCGGAGCGCATCCGCGCGCTTGCAATCCCGCCGCCGCCTGCCAACTTTCCCTCTCACCGGACTTGTTCTTTGACCGCCCGTTCCGCCGGTCTCCCCTCCCCCAGCGAGGCCCCGCCTTCGCAACGCCATTTCCCTCCGATGCCGGTCCCTCGGCCTCGGAAACCACACTTTCAAAGGGGGTGTTCTGGATTCGACCTTGCGCCTACGGGCAACGTGGCATGCCGGGGGTGATGGCTTCCCCGTAACCCGCCATCAAAAAATCAAACGCCAACAACGAAGAACTGGCTCTCGCTGCCTAAAGTTGCAGTGACGTCCTTACCCTGACACCTGCTAGGGGATAAGGGCGACGACAGCAGGCATAGTGTGCGGAGCCGCCCGCAGTCCGCACACCGTATCTTCAACTGGGGGCTGGCCGGTGCCTCAGCGGGCTCCATCGCGTGACACCGGCGAGAACAAAGTGGAGCTAAGCATGTAGAGGCGTTGCGCAAGGGCCCAAGGGACGCGGGTTCAAATCCCGCCACCTCCACCATTTTCATGAGCACCCGGCCGCATTCGGTCGGGTGCTTTTTTGCAGGGCCTCACCGTGCGGGATTTTCACCTGCGGTGGTC
>RFJS01000009.1 GCA_003694825.1 Verrucomicrobiota bacterium
AGGATGGGCACGGTGAGGGGACGAGAGAGGGTTTCCGGCGATTCGAGCCACGCCAGCCAGTCCGGGTGTTGCGCCAGGAGGCGGGCGTAGAGCGGGCAGGCCATTTCGAAGCGCTCGAGGCGTGCCTCGGTCTCGGGCGCAAGCCGGGACGCCGCGAGATCGGGCAGGTGTTGCTTCAGCCGCTCGAGGAGGCCAGCCAAGTTAGGGGAGGGTCAACGTTTGTTGAGGATGTCGCGGGCGCTGTCGAGGATGCGCCGCTCTTCATCGGTGAGGGCGCCGAAGCCCTTGCTGTTGATCTTGTCGAGGATGCGGTCGACCTCGGCCTTGAGATCCGCCGGGGAGGTGATGTTGACCGTGTAGCTGGCGGGCCTGGTGGCGGTTTTTTTCTTTTTCTTCAGCCAGGCCGGCAGCTCGATCGACATCGTGTTCGTTCCAAACTGAGCCGTGCGCTGATGGAAGAAGCGCACGTAGATCCATCCGGCGAGCATGCCCCCGAGGTGGCTGGAGTGGGCAACGGCGACGCGGCCCGGGATTTCCATGAAAAGCAGGCCGAAAGCCGAGATCGCCACGGCGGCCAGCAGCAGATAGCGCGGCTTGACCGTGACGGGGATGAGGAAAAAAAGCAGGAAGGTGATCGGCTTTTCCGGGAAAAACAGGGCAAAGACCGTGAGCACGGCGAATACCGCCGCCGAGCAGCCCACGACCGGCGCCGGAATGCCGACGGAGGCCGCCACGAGCATGAAACTGGCGCCGCCGAGCAGGATCGCCCCGAGGTAGAACCAGACGAAGCGCCGCGGCCCGAGGATGGGCTGGATCTCGCGCCCGATGAAGTAGAGGCCGAGCAGATTGACGAGGATGTGCAGCGGGCTGCCGTGCAAGAGGCTGTAGGTGAGCAATGTCCAGACATAGCCCGATTGCATCCCCGGCAGCGAGAGGGCGAAGTAGCGCGTGACGAAGGGCCCCTTGTTGAACCACACCTCCATGATGTTTTGCACCACGAAGGCGCCGATGGTGATCGCGAGGATCCATCCCAGCGGAGAAAGATCCCGTCGGTTGTTGTCACTCCGCATGTAGGGGCGGTCGTAAATCATCGAGGTTGAGGAAAGGTAGGCCGACGGCCGACGATGACAAGCCGTTCGGAAGCGTCACAAGGCAAATTCATCTCAGGAATCATAGGGTGGATCGCCATTGCCCCGGGCGGGTTCCCGACGCCGTGAGGATTTTACACTGGATCGCCGGCCGGGGCCTCTTCCGGATCGACCCATTTGCCGTGTTCCTTGATCAGGTCGATGAGGCGCTGGTCGGCCTCGGCCTGGGGGATGTTGTAGCGCACGCAGGTCTTGCCGACGTAGAGATTGATCTTCCCCGGGGCGCCGCCGACGTAGCCGAAGTCCGCGTCGGCCATCTCTCCGGGACCGTTGACGATGCAGCCCATGATGGCGATCTTCACGCCCTTGAGGTGGCCGGTTTTCTCCCGGATGCGCTGCGTCGTGGACTGCAGGTCGAAGAGGGTGCGGCCACAGCTCGGACAGGCGACGAATTCGGTCTTCGAGATGCGTGCGCCGGCTCCCTGCAGGATGTTGTAGGCGAGCTGAACCGACCGGATCGGATCGGGCTCGGTCTCGACGCTGACGAGGTCGCCGATCCCATCGCAGAGAAGCGAGCCGGTGAGGAAGCTTGCCTCGAGGAGCCGGTCGAGAAAGGGCGGGGTATGGCAGATGGCGCTCGCCGGCGTGTTGCGGATCCACAGCGGCGGGCGCAGGTCGTTTGCCCGCAGGGCCTCGGCGAGGCGGCGCCATGCGCCGGGCACATGCTCCGCGCGCGCCGTGCCGTCCGCCCGGCCGGGCTCGAGCGCCAGCGAACAGATCCAGGGCGCGTCCGCCCGCTCGCGAAGGATCCCGGCGAGCCCCGGCACGGCGTCCGGGCGCAGCAGGAGGACCGAGCCGATGCCCGCGGCGCGATTGTTGTCGAGAAAAGCCGCGACGGCGGCCGGATCTCGTCCGTCGAACGAGGCGGCGAGGAAGAGCCGCGGAGCTTCGGGCCGCCGCGCCGGGCGCGGACAGGAAAGGCCGGAGGCGGGCACTTCGGCGATGAGGGCGGGCACGAGTCCGTCGAGAGCATCGAGGAGAGCGACGAGGGTTTCGGCGGCCTCGGGCCCGCCGGCGGGAAGCGTCACGCCCAGGGCCTCCAGAGGTGTGTCGCGCAGGCGAGCGGCGCAGAGGCGGATCTTCCCTGCCAGTTCGGGAATGTCATCACGCGCGACGGGCCCGGCATGATAGACGACTCGCGGCGGCGTTTCCGCGGAGAGGGCAACTCCGCCGCCCAGCTCCACGGTGACCGGAGAGCGGCGCGTGAAATTGTAGGGGTCGATCGCGTCGGCCGGCTCGGGCGCGGCGCCGGGGGCGTCGCCGGACCACAGGCGCATCGCCTTTTCGGCAATCGCCCGTGCCACCGGGATTTCATAAACGGAGTCTTCCGTGAGCGAGACCCGGATCGTGTCCCCAAGCCCATCGAGGAGGAGGGCGCCGATGCCGATGGCGCTCTTGATGCGCCCGTCCTCGCCATCGCCGGCTTCGGTCACGCCGAGGTGCAGCGGGTAGTGCATGTCCTCGGCGGCCATGCGCTCGACAAGCAGGCGGTAGGCCTGGATCATGACCTTGGGGTTGCTCGCCTTCATCGAGAGGATGATGTCGCGGAAGGCGTTGTCCTCGGCGATGCGGATAAACTCGAGGGCCGATTCGACCATGCCCAGCGGCGTGTCGCCGTAGCGGTTCATGATCCGGTCGGAGAGCGAACCGTGGTTGGTGCCGATGCGCAGGGAGCGGCCCAGTTCACGGCAGCGCTTCACGAGCGGGGAGAACGCTTCGTGGAGACGCTCGAGTTCTTCGTTGTATTGCGCGTCGGTGTATTCGCGGATCGCGAACTTTTTCTTGTCGGCGTAGTTGCCGGGGTTCACCCGGATCTTTTCGACGTGCTCGACCGCCTCCATGGCGGCCGCGGGCAGGAAGTGAATGTCTGCCACGAGCGGGATGTCACCGAAGCCCGCCGCGGTGAAACGCTTGCGGATCTCCCGCAGGCAGCGGGCGGCGGCGACATTCGGCGCGGTGACGCGGACGATCTCGCAGCCGGCCTCGGCCAGGGCGATGGCTTCGCGCACCGTCGCCTCGACGTCGCGGGTGTCCGCCGTGGTCATCGACTGGATACGGATCGGGTTGGCGCCGCCGACGCCGACACGCCCGACCATCACCTCACGGGTCGGACGCCGGACGGTTCGAAACCTGGAGAAACAATAGGCCATCGGAGGGGAGAAGCTGGAGTCGGGGCGATGGGGCCGTGCGGGGGGCGTCACTCCGACGCGGGCTTTTCGAAAACCGGCTGGATGTAAGTGTTCTCGTATTGGCTGGTTTGATTGCTGTCGCGCACCCAGCGGCCGACATCGCGGAAGCTGACGAAGAGCATCAGCGAAAAGAGCAGGATCATAAACGCGCTCTGGGTCGTCGCGATCAGCCGGGGAGGCAGGGGACGGCCGCGAATTTTGGCGATCGTGGCGAAGAGCATGTGGCCGCCGTCGAGGACGGGGATCGGCAGGAGATTGAAGACCGCGAGGTTGATGTTGATGATGATCGTGATCCAGATCACCAGCCGCACATCGATCTGCGAGGTGGCGTAGAGCACCCGGACGATGCCCGGCGGGCCGCTCATCTGGCTGATGCCGAGGTCGGACTTCGGATTGAGCAGGCCGCTGAGCACACGATACATGATCGTGAAGTTTTCCGCGATCTGCTCGATCGGGTTGGGATAGACGGTGCGCTCCGGGATGAGGTATTCGAAGCCCATGCTCGGCACCTTATCGCCGTCGCGCGTGATCTGCACTTCGACCGGCCGGGCGCGGATTTCCATGGGCTGACCGTCGCGCTCGATTCCGAAGACGATCTCCCGGTCACCGTGCGCGCGGATGTATTGCTCCAGGGCCCAGCGGGAACGAAACGGCTCGCCGTCGACGGTGCGGATGACGTCACCCGGTTGAAAGCCCGCGAGGCGAGCCGGCGAGTTTTCCATCGTGCCGCCGACAATCAACGGTTCGGCCGGAAGGATGCCGATGCGGCGGATTCGGTCCTCGCTGGAGACGCGCGGGAAAATCTCGACCTCCATCTGCCGCCCATCGCGCTCGATGAGCAGCACGGACCGGGGACGGCCCTGTTCGTCGCGCCCGGTGCCGGCGACGAGCGTTTGCTGCAGGCTGCTCCAGTCGGAAATGGGCTTGCCGTCGATCGCGAGGATGCGGTCACCCACGCGCAATCCGGCCTGGGAGGCCGGGCTCGGGACTTCGGTGCCGTCGGGCAGGGTGATCGTCGGTGTGACGTAGCCGATTTCGGTGGTCTCCTGCTGGTCGGTGGTCGGCAGACCGGTCACCCAGATGATGCAGGCGAGCAGGAAGGCGAAGAGAACGTTGAAGACCGCGCCCATGACCGCGACGATCATCTTCGAGGTGTAGCTGATCGGCGGCAGGTCGCGAAAATCGGTGTCCTCGCCACCCTCGATGCCGCGCATGTCGGCCAGTTGCGGCAGCGACACGTAGCCTCCGAGCGGGATCCATGAGATGCGGTATTCCACGCCGTCGCGCGTCCAGGATACGATTTTGGGGCCGAAGCCGATGGAGAAGCGCAGCACCTTGAGGCCGCGCCAGCGCGCCGCGAGGAAGTGGCCGAGTTCGTGGACGAAGATCGAACCACCGAAAAACAGGACGATCAGCGCGATCGACCAGATATTGGAGAGGGCCTGGGTGATAAAGTCGGGCATGCGGAAAACGGAATTGGGTTCAGCAGAATCTGCGGGCCACCGCGCGGGATTCAACTTCCGCAGCGAGAACGTCATCGAGCGTCGCCGCCGCAGGATGGCCGATCGCATCCATGGTGCGTTCGATCACTTCCGGGATCTCGAGAAAACCGATGGCGCGCCGCACGAAGGCATCGACGGCGACTTCGTTGGCCGCATTGAACACGGCCGGAGCCACGCCGCCGGCGCGCAGGGCGGCGCAGGCGAGGTCGAGACAGCGGAAGCGTCCCGGCTCGAGCGGGGCGAAGTCCAGGGAGAAGGCCGTGGTGAAATCCAGGGAGCGGTCGACGCCCGGCGCCCGCTCGGGGAAGAGGAGGGCGTGCTGGATGGCGAAGGTCATCGATGGCGGCGAAAGCTGCGCGAGGAAGGAGCCGTCGACGAATTCGACCATCGAATGCACGATGCTCTGGCGGTGAATGACCACATCGATCTGGGCCGGTTCGAGGTCGAAGAGCCAGCGGGCTTCGATGACCTCGAGCCCCTTGTTGGCCATGGTCGCGGAGTCGATCGTGATCTTCGGCCCCATGGACCAGTTCGGATGGGCCAGGGCCTGCTCCGGCGTGACGTCGGCGAGTGCCGCCAGGGGCGTATCGAGAAAAGCGCCGCCGGAGGCGGTGAGGACGATGCGGCGCAGGTGCCGGCCGGGCGCGCCGGCGAGGCATTGGTAAATGGCGTTGTGTTCGCTGTCGACCGGGATGATGGAGACGCCGTGGCGCCGCGCCGCCTCCATGACGAAGGCGCCGGCCATGACGAGGATTTCCTTGGTCGCCAGCGCGATCGAACGCCCGGCCTCGATGGCTGCCAGGGTCGGGCGCAGGGAGGCGGTCCCGACGGAGGCCACGAGCACGATGTCGGCTTCGACGCCGGCCGCCATTTCGGTGATGCCGTCGAGCCCGGCATGAAAGCGGCATCCGGACGGAAGCTGTCCCATGTCGGGGGTGCAGTCGGCGTCGAAGAGACCGACGTGGGGCACGGAAAAGCGCCGGGCGATTTCGGCCAGCGGCTCGAAGCGGCGATGGGCGGCGATGCCCACCAGCTCGAGCCGGTCGGCGTGTTTTTCGATCACACGCAGCGCGTTGGCACCGATCGAGCCGGTCGCGCCGATGAGGATGATTTTCCGACGGGAGTCCATGCCGCGGACCTCAGACCAGGAGCCGGAGGATGAGATACCCGACCGGCACGGCGAGAATGAGGCTGTCGATCAGGTCGAAGGCGCCGCCGATGCCCGGGATGGTTCGGCCGGAGTCCTTCATGTCGGCGGCACGCTTGATCACGGATTCGATGAGATCGGAGGTGATGGAAAGGATCGCCGGTGGGATGGCGGCGAGCGCAGACACCCACCAGTGAAAACCCGTCGGGTAGTGATGCGGGTAGAGCGCGACGAGGCCGGCGCACATGAGCGCGGAGGAGAGCACGCCGCCGACGGCGCCTTCCCAGGTCTTTTTCGGGCTCATGCTGGGCGCGAGCTTGTGCCGGCCGAAGAGCGAGCCCCAGACCAGCGCGCCGACGTCGCAGAACTTCGCCGCGAAGACGAGCCACACCGCCATCATCATCCCGGAGGTCTCCGTCGCGCCGAGCCAGAGGATCCGCATGAAGAAGAACATCATGTAGGGGATGTAGATGATACCGAAGACCGTGGAGATGAGCGTCTCCATGCGGGCCGCCCCCGTCCGCTCGCGCATCACCCGCAGACTCACGGCGACGATCAGCACGGCGATGATGCCGCTCTCCAGGCCCTCCTTGCCGTCCGGGCCGAGCCATTCGCGGGCAAAGTAGGGGCCGAGCATGAGCAGCAGCCCCAGCGCCACACCGAGATGGCGAAACGGCTTCAGGCCGATCCGCTCGAGCATCACATACAGCTCCCACTGTGCGGCGACCGAGACCAACGCGACGAGCAGCGCCGCACCGTCCCGGCCGACGAAGACCACGATGGCCGAGACGATGGACCAGAGGATGAGGGTGCTGAGGATGCGCTTGCCCATGAGGTGGAGGCGTTCAGGTCGCTGGAGTCGAAGCGTCGCGCAGCTGGTCGCCGGTCATGCCGTAGCGACGCTCTCGCTTTCTGAAGGCTTCGACCGCCTCGAAGAGATGTTCGCGGGTGAAATCCGGCCAGAGCACCGGCGTGAAATACAGTTCCGAATACGCGGCCTGCAGCATGAGGAAGTTGCTCAGGCGCGACTCGCCGGAGGTGCGGATGATGAGGTCGGGGTCCGGCATGTCCCGGGTGTAGAGATAGCGGCGAAACACCTCCCAGCTGCACGTATCCGGATCCTCCCTGCCGGCGGCGACCTCTCTGGCGTAGGCGCGGATCGCTTCGATGACCTCCTGGCGCGAACCGTAGCTCAGCGCGAGGGTCAGCGTGTGCTCGGTGAACGCGGCCGTCTTTTCCATGGTGCGGCGGATCTGCTGCTGCACGTTCTCCGGGAGATCCTGCGGACGGCCGATGACGCGGAGGCGCACCCTGTTTTTGACCAGCTCCGCCGTTTCCTTCTTCAGGTAGGTGGCGAGCAGTCCCAGCAGGCCGGAGACTTCGTCCTGGGGGCGGCGCCAGTTCTCCGAGGAGAAGGCGTAGAGGGTGAGGTAGCGAATGCCCAGATCGCGGCATCCCTGCAGGGCTTCACGCACGGCGTTGCTGCCGCGGCGGTGCCCTTCGATGCGGGGAAGGCCGCGCGCTCGCGCCCATCGACCATTGCCGTCCATGATGATGGCGACGTGCTCGGGAGGTGTTTCCTGGCTGGCTCTCGTCAAGGTGTAAAAGCGCGCGATTAAAGGTCGGCGGATTGGCCGGTCAATGGGAGAATCCCTTCGCCGGCGGCTCGAGGGGAAAGCGTGGACGGAAATGGGTGACCGCCCGCGCCGGTATCGGGTGGGGGGATGTTGACTTCGACGACGGGGCGGCTTCGTTTCGCGGCATGAGCGACCCCCTTGCCGATGATGCGATCGCCGACGCGCTCGAGCAGCTCCCACTGTGGCGGCGCGAGGGCGACGCGCTGATCGCCACGTTTCGGATGCGCGACTTTTCGGAGGCGCTGGGCTTTATCGTCCGCGTGGGGATCGAGGCGGAGCGCCTGAATCATCATCCCGAGATCACCAATGTGTGGAATCGCGTGACTTTGCGCCTGACGACCCACGACGCGGGCAATCGCATCACCCGGCGCGACCTCGAGCTGGCTGCCGCGATCAGCCGGCTTTTCGCCGGAGGCTGATCGGCGCGCCGGAGGCTGATCGGCGCGGCGGAGGGGCCACGTGCGCGCGCCTCAGTCTCAGCGCCTTAGGAACCCGGAGGTCGGGCACCGGCATTGGCCGGCGTCGCGGCGCTGACGAGATCCATGGTGGTCACGAGGCCGCAAAGGCGTCCTGAATCTGGCTCGAAGACGGCGATCTTGTTGCTGCCCGAGCGAATCAGCCGCTCGATCACCTCGCGGACCGTCGCGGTGGGCGGCACCGTCGGGACCTGCGTCAATCCCGCCGCTTCGATCGGCGACTCGCGCCGGGCATCGGCCTGTTTGAGGAAATCGTAGAGATCGTCGCGCCGGATCAATCCACGGTAGCGCCCATCCGCATCGACGACCGGATATGAGCTGTGAGGCCGGGCTCGCAGCGTGGGTAGAATCTCGGCGATCGGCTGGTCTCGCCGGAAGACCACGAGGTCGCGGCTCACGAGGTCCGAGATCGGCGCATCGAGGATTTCCGCGGGCAGCCGGGCCGCGATCGCGTCGATGACGCTCCGGGACTGGTAGCGGGTGGCGCTTTTCCGGAAAAGCCGGCCGAGAGAACCGCCGCTGCCGACGATCTGGCGGAAGACCGAACCGGGAATGGCCACGAGAGCGGTCGGTTCGGCGGCGGTCGCCGTGAAGCGCCAGACGCGGTCGCTCAGCAGGGCCCGTTCGCCGAAATAATCGCCGGCACGATGGGAACTGACCACACCGTGTTCGTCGCTGAGGTCGATTCGCCCGGAACGCACAACATAGAGTGAAAATGCGGGTTCGCCGGCGCGGAAGAGCACGTCTCCCGCCTCCAGATGCATCTCCTTGACCTGCTGGCTGTAGCGCGGGCTGAGCATGTTGATGTCGCGCGGGAAGAACAGATCCAGCGTCCAGTCGATGAGGACCCGCAGCTTTCGATCGATGCGCGGGAGCTTCATCAGGTAGATCGTGCGCCACATCCACCATGCGATGAACCCGGAGAACTTCAGGCCGAGAATCTGGGCGACGGCCGCGCGATGGCCGATGGTGGCCAGCTCGCCGAGGCCGCGAAAGGTGAAATCCCGGGGAGGCTTGCCCTCGAGGACGGCGGCGAGGTTCCTGCCCAGAAGCCTCCCCTGTCGGTAGGCGAACTGAGCCGTCTGCGGACACCACCCGCCGTCGACGTGCGGCACGGCGGCACAATCGCCCGCCGCCCAGAGCTCCCGCACCCCTTCGACCCGCAGGCTCGGCCCGGTGATGATGCGGCCGCGTTCGGTCGGCAGAGACGCCTCGTTGATCAGCTTCTGTACGACGGGGTGGGGCGCATTGCCGATCGTCGAGACAACCGTTGCGGTGGACAGGGCGGTCCCGTCGTCCAGGACGACCCGCGTCGCGGAAACCGCGGACACGCGCCGGGCGAGGTGGAGTTCGAGGCCGCGGCTGCGCATCAATCGGGCGGTGTATTCGCTGAGCGACGGAGAGAGAGTGGGGAGAAGGCGCTCGCCGCTGTGCACCAGCACGACCCTGGGGTTCTCCACCGCCAGATCGGGATAATAGCGCAAAATACCGTGCAGCATGTCCAGAATCTGCCCGGCTGTTTCGACGCCGGAATAACCGCCCCCGACCACGACGAATGTCAGCAGCCGTTGCCTCACTTCCGGATCGGTTGCCACATTCGCCTCCTCGAGCCGACCCAACAGGGTGCTGCGCAGCAGCATGGCATCGCCCACGTTGCGCATGAGGAAAGCGTGCTCCGCCATCCCCGGGATGCGCGACAGATCGACGACGGCGCCGAGCGCAACCACGAGATGTCGGAACCCGAGAGTGACGGCCCCGGCATTCGGACCCGCAAGGAAACGCACCGACCGCGCCGCCCAGTCCACCGTCTCGACCCTCCCCTTGAAAATGGTCACGTGCCGGCAGAGAAGGCGGAGCGGATTGACCACGTGTCGTGGGGAGACCGACGCTCCGGCCACTTCCGCCAGCATCGGCTGAAAGACCATGTAGTTTTCCTCGGAAATCAATGCGACCGAGCGCCCCCGGGTCCGGCCGAGGCGGCGCCCAAGCTCCTGAGCGGCATACACACCGGCGAACCCTCCGCCGAGGATAA
>RFJS01000543.1 GCA_003694825.1 Verrucomicrobiota bacterium
ATGGATCTGCGCGTGCCCCACGGCTGGTGGCGGGCGCCAGGGTCGTGTTCACTGGCGTGGGTGCTCAACTGTTTCCTGCACGAACTCGCCACGGCGGCGAACCGCGACCACGTGGAGTTTCTCCTCGAACTGCTCGGCGAGCCGCGCTGGCTCAAGCCCGACGACCCCAACGTGATCAACACCGGGCGGGCGGCGGCCGTCATCCGCCTCGCCGCGGAAAAGGCGGGCTGGGGCAAACCGCTGCCCAGGGGTCACGGCCGGGGTCTCGCCTTTTATTTCTGCCACCGCGGGCACTTTGCGGAAGTGGCGGAGGTCAGCGTCGATGAGGCGAAACGCCTCAAGGTGCACCGCGTCACCGTGGCCGGCGATGTCGGCCCGATTCTCAACCGGGCTGGTGCCGAAAACCAGGTGGAAGGTTCGGTCATCGACGGGCTCAGCGCGATGTGGGCGCAGGAAATCACGTTCGAGAAAGGACGGGTCCGGCAGTCGAATTTCCACGACTACCCGCTGTTGCGCATCGGCGATCAGCCGAAGATCGACATTCACTTCATCGAGAGCGACTTCCCGCCCACTGGGCTCGGTGAGCCGGCGCTGCCGCCGCTCGCCCCCGCGGTGTGCAATGCCATCTTTGAGGCGACCGGCGAGCGCGTGCGCACCCTCCCGCTCACCCGGGCGGGATTTGCGGTGTGACGCAGCCTTCGCCGACGCTCTCGGGCGCACTTTTAGACAAAAAGCCCCCGGTGCTCGATGTCACGGGGGCTTTTTGACGCCGCGGTTCGGCGCGTGTCGACTGCGGCAAACGTCGGGCTGCCGATCAGGGGCGGACGGAGCGACGGCGCCTCCAGACCGCAAATACGAGTGCGGCGGCGCCGAAGATCAGGGCATAGGTGCCTGGCTCAGGGATGGCGGCCGTGCCGTAGAAGGAGATGTGGCTGATGTCCTTGTCGGCGGGGCCGACGAGAAAGGAGGTGCCGAGCGGATTGGAGCTGTCGGTGAGGGAGAAGAGGTTGTAGCTGTTGCCCGCCTTCACCGCCGCGAAGAGCACGGTGTAGGGGCCGGAGGTGCTGTTGACGACGATTGTCGCGGGCGGTTCCGGGGCGACCATCGGGGAGAAGACCGCATCGAAGTCCGCGGCTCCGGCCGTCTTTTGGAAACTGCCCATCGGTGGCGGCATGGGCGGAGGCGGCGGAAATAGCCCGGGATCGGGAGGCGGGGCCGGTTGTTGCGTCCAGTCCCACTTGCCGAGCAGGCTCGAGCCGTCCGGAAGAGTTGTCGGCGTGTTTCCCGAGATGGGCGATGAGGCGTCGAGCACCCACAGCAGCTGGGCGGACGCGGGCGATGCCAGGAGCAGCATCAGCGGGGCGGCGACAAGAAGAAGGATTCGGTGGAGACGGCGGCGGTGCGGCGGGAGCGACATGTGTTCAGAATGAGGAAAAGGGAGACAAAGGGAGAAAGCGGGGGGAGGCCAGCCGGTATGCTGGAGGGTATCGGCCTCCGGGCTGGAGACGCGGTTTTCTGCAGGGCTGGTTGCGGCGCTATGCCGTGACCGAGGCGGAGCGACGGCGCCTCCAGACCGCAAATACGAGTGCGGCGGCGCCGAAGATCAGGGCATAGGTGCCGGGCTCGGGGATGGCGGC
>RFJS01000097.1 GCA_003694825.1 Verrucomicrobiota bacterium
CTCCGTGATGCCGTCGGTGTAGAGCACAAGGACGTTGCCCGGGGCGAACGGGATCGACCTCTCCTGGATGAACTCATCGAAAAGCACGTGATCGACCATCCCCAGGGCCATCCCATCGACCTCGATGAAGCCGCCAGAAACGTCCCCCTGGCCGACGAGGATCGGTGCCTCGTGACCGGCCCGGGCGATCGCCAGCCGCCCCCTCGCCGGATCGTAGATGGCGAGCGCGGCGGTGATAAACATGTCGTCGCGCACCTCGCCTTCCATGGCGTGGTTGACGGCCTTGAGCGCCTCCGCTGGCGAGCAGGTGTGCTCGAGGGCATGACGCAGGTGCGTGCGGCAGATCGCCATGAGGATGGCCGCCCCCGGCCCCTTGCCCGAGACATCGGCCACGACGAAGCCCACCCGGCCGTCGGCCAACGAAATGATGTCGACGAGGTCGCCTCCGACCTGTTTGGCCGGGTGATAGCGCAAGTCGATGTCCAGCCCGGGCACCTCCGGCAGGGTCGTGGGCACAAGCATGAGCTGCACGCTGCGGGCCACGCTCATATCGAGATCCATCTGGCGCTTTTCCAGCTCGAGGCGAAGAAACTCGTTGTGGTGAACAGCGAGCCCGGCCTGCTCGGCCAGCGAGGTCACGAGCGAAAAATCTGTTTCGGTAAAGGGCCCTCCGTGCGCCGGATTGGCCACCGCGAGCACCCCGATCAATCGATCCTGAAACTCGATCGGGACCGCGATCATGGAGCGCACGACCAGGGCCGGATCCCCGTGGTCGACGATGCGCGGGTCAGACCGGCCATCGACGATGAGTTCGCCTTTGCGCGTCTGCGCGACCGTCCCGACCACCCCTTCTCCGGGCGCGATGACTTCACTGCGCAGCACGGACTCGAGAAAGCGGGCCCGCGTGGCGAGTTTGCCGCGCGAGGTCTCCGGCAGCGGCTTTTGCGGCGGGAACAAGCCCTCGATGGCCACGCCGACGAGCTGCCCCGGCTCGCGCCACTCGTAGACGCAGGCCGAGAGCGCTTCGGTGCTGCCGAGCGCGGCGCGGGCGATCCGCTCGAATAGTTTCTCCCTCGAGAGATCCTCCCCGAGCGCCTTGCCCATCTCCCGAATGAATCGGATGACGATATGCTTCTCCTGCTCAAGGCGCTCGACCTGTTCCTCGAGCTGCCGGATGCGAGACCGCAGGATCCGTGCCCAGAACAGCACAATCATGGCGCCCGCGGCCGCGCCGACGAACACCCACCAGAGCATGGCTTCAACCCTCGTCGAGACGGCCCTTGAGCAGCGCGATCACGTCCTGAAATTTGCCGAGATTGTCGGCGTCGGCCTTGACGAGATTCTGGTGCGCCTCGAGGCAGAGCCTCGCGTTCTCGATTTCGCTGAGCTTCTCGCCACTGAGAGCCGTCGTCGGCTCGCCACCCTCGCCCGAGATGGCCTCACCGGTGTCGACGGTGGCGAGGCGGTGCAGGCCAAGATTGCGCACGAGTTCGAGCTTGCGCGCGTTCAGCCCGCAAAACACGAGCGAACCACGGGGAACAGACTTGCGCAGCTCGAGCGCCGTGCCCGCGAGCACACCGAGAGAGGTGCTGTCCATCCCGGTGCACTCGCTGAAGTCGATCGCGAACCGCCGCCGCCCCGCCTGGATGCTCTTTTGCAGAAACTCGCGGATCGGCTGGCTGTTCATGAACGAGGCACGTCCGCGCACCTTCACCAGGACCGGATCCGAGTCCGGATCGACGAGGAAGACAGGTGCGTTGTTGGCCGCCATAGTGAGGAACGATAACGATCGCGCGTGACCCTCGGTATACCTTATCCCTGTTTACGGAGAATTTCCCGCAAAACGTAAGCGAGAATGCCCCCGTGACGGTAATACTCGATTTCGATGGGCGTATCGATCCGGCAGGTCACGGGCACTTCCTCGGTGGAACCGTCCTTGCGGGTGATGCGAAGGGTGAGGTCCTGACGCGGCCGCAGGTCGGCACTGAGGCCGAGGATGTCGTAGGTTTCGGAGCCGTCGAGCCCGAGCGTCGCGGCGCTGGTCCCCTCCTTGAACTGGAGCGGCAGCACGCCCATGCCCACGAGGTTGGAGCGGTGAATGCGCTCGAAGCTCTGGGCGATAACGGCCCGCACGCCGAGCAGCCGGGTGCCCTTGGCGGCCCAGTCCCGCGAGGATCCGGTCCCGTATTCCTGGCCGGCGATCACGACGAGCGGCGTGCCGCGCTTGCGGTATTCCTGGGCCGCGTCGTAGATGGCCATTTTCGTGCCTTCGGGCTGCAGGAGCGTGTAGCCGCCCTCTTCTCCTCCGAGCATGAGGTTTTTGATGCGGACGTTGGCAAAGGTGCCGCGCGTCATGACACGGTCGTTGCCGCGCCGTGAGCCGTAGCTGTTGAAGTCGGCGAAGTCCACACCGTGCTCGAGCAGGTAGCGGCCCGCGGGCGAGTCCTTCTTGATCGCGCCCGCCGGTGAGATGTGGTCGGTCGTGACGGAATCGCCGAAGAGCCCCAGCACCCGGGCCCCCTGGATCTCGCCGATCGAGCCCGGCTCGAGGGAGAAGTCCGTGAAGAAAGGCGGCTCCTGGATGTAGGTGCTCTTTTCGTCCCACTCGTAAACGTTGCCGATCGTGGCGGGGATCTCATTCCACTTCGGGTTCTGCGTCTCGAAGTTCTTGTAGAGCTTGCGGAAGACCTCGGGTTTGAGGGCCGCCTGCATCGTATCGCGGATTTCGGTGAGCGAGGGCCAGAGGTCGGCGAGGAAGACCGGCTTTTTGTCGCGCGAGTAGCCGATGGGCTCGCAGCTCATGTCGATGTCGACGCGTCCAGCCAGGGCGAAGGCGACCACGAGCGGGGGCGACATGAGGAAATTTGCCTTGATGTTCTGGTGGACGCGCGCCTCGAAGTTGCGGTTGCCCGACAGCACCGAAGCGGTCACGAGGTCGTGCTCGACCACGGCCTGCTCGATCGGCGCGTCGAGCGGGCCGGAGTTGCCGATGCAGGTGGTGCAGCCGTAGCCGACGAGGTTGAAACCGAGCCGATCGAGATACTTTTGCAGGCCGGTCTTCTCCAGGTAGTCGCTCACCACGCGCGATCCCGGCGCGAGCGAGGCCTTGACCGCCGGGTTGACCTTCATGCCGAGCTCGACCGCGCGCCTGGCGAGCAGGCCCGCCGCGATCATCACGCTCGGATTGGAGGTGTTGGTGCAGCTGGTGATGGCCGCGATGAGGACTGAACCGGTGTTGAGCGTGGCCTTGCGCTTGCGGCTGGTGGTGACCTTCACGCTCTTGCCGAATTCGGATCGATCCTTGCCGAAACCGTTCGCCGTCACCGGGCGCTGCACGCAGTTGAAGAATTCGCGGCGCAGGTTCGGCAGCTCGATCCGGTCCTGCGGACGCTTCGGGCCGGCCACGCTCGGCTGCACGGAACCGAGGTCGATCTCAACAACCTGCGAGTAGTCGACATCGCCCATCTGCGGGATGCCCCAGAGCCCCTGCGCTTTGTAGTAGTTCTCGAAGAGGCGGCAATGCGCCTCCTCACGACCGGTCGCCCGCAGGTAATTGACCGTCTCCTCATCGATGCCGAAGAAGCCCATCGTGGCACCGTATTCGGGAGCCATGTTCGCGATCGTGGCGCGGTCGGTGACCGGCAGGGCCCGCGCGCCGGGGCCGAAGAATTCGACGAATTTGCCCACGACCTTGGTCTCGCGAAGCCGCTGCGTGATGGTGAGCGCGAGATCGGTGGCGGTAACCCCTTCGGAGAGCTCGCCCGTGAGGTGCACACCGACGACGTCCGGCGTGAGGAAGTAGACCGGCTGGCCCAGCATGCCAGCCTCGGCCTCGATGCCTCCCACGCCCCAGCCGACGACGCCGAGCCCGTTGATCATGGTGGTGTGCGAGTCGGTGCCGACGAGGGTATCCGGATAGTAGACACCGCCGGACTCGAGCACGCCCTTGGCGAGGTATTCAAGATTCACCTGGTGGACGATGCCGATGCCGGGCGGGACGACCTTGAAGGTGTCGAACGCCTGCATGCCCCACTTCAGGAACTGGTAGCGCTCCCGGTTGCGCTCGAATTCGATCTCGAGGTTCTTGAGAAACGCCTCCCGCGATCCGGCGACGTCGACCTGCACGGAGTGGTCGACGACGAGGTCCACCGGCACGAGCGGCTCGATGAGCTTCGGGTCCCGCTGGAGACGCGCCACGGCCGAACGCATGGCGGCGAGGTCCACGAGCAGGGGCACCCCGGTGAAGTCCTGCAACACGATGCGGGCGACAACGAACGGGATCTCCTCGGTGCGCTCAGCATTCGCCTTCCAGGCCGCCAGTTCGCGGACGTTCTGCTCGAGCACTTTCTGTCCGTCGCAATTGCGCAAGACGGACTCCAGCACGATGCGGATCGAGATGGGCAGCCGCGAGATCGGCCCCAGGCCGGCGGCCTCGAGCGCCGGCAACGAGTAGAGGCGGCCTTCACGGCCGTTCCCCAGATCGAAAGTTTGGATCGCGTTAAACGGGTCGTTGACTGTGGGCATGGGTGAAAATCAAAAATCCCGGTCGACACCGGGACAGGGAGGAAAGGCTGAATCAGGCAAGCGCGGCCTTGATGGCGGCGAAATCGGGCAGGTCGGTCGGAGCGGGCGTCTGCTCAGCGTATTGGATCACGCCGTTCTCATCGATGACGAAGGCCGCGCGCGCCGAGGTGTCCCCGATGCCGGCCAGGTCCGGGAAGAGGACATCGTAGGCTTTGGTGACGGTCTTGTTCAGGTCGCTCACCAGGGTGATGCCGATGTTGTGCGCCTTCGCCCAGGCCTCCTGGGCAAACGGGCTGTCCACGCTGATGCCGATGACCGCGGCGTTGAGGTTGGCGTATTCGGAAAGCCCGGCCGTCACGTCGCAAAGCTCCTGCGTACACACGCCGGTGAAGGCCAGCGGGAAAAAGAGCAGGACGGTCTTCCGCTTTCCGAAGTTTTCGCTGAGGGTGACATCCTTGAGGCCGTCCTCGGTCTTCGTCTTGAGCGTGAAATCGGGGGCTTTTGTTCCTGGCTGCAGTGGCATGAGAGATGTTTGTTTGGTTGGTTGTTCGCGTTGGATGAAAAGACGCCCTGCCGCGATGCAGGGAGAACCGTCACATTGCTTCCGGAGCCGGGCCTACTCAAACGAAAAGAACGCAACGCGGACGCCCCGCCATAGATTTTCTACTGCCCCACCGCAAAGATTTCTGATGCCCCGCTTCCCGCCCGATTCCCCTTGAGCCCGGCACCCGCCCCCGCTTATGGATGCCCGCTTATGTCCGTTCTCGATGATCTGCAATGGCGCGGCCTGCTGGCCGATTGCACCGACCTGCCCGGTCTCACCGACCGCCTTAACGCCGGCCGGACGACGCTCTACTGCGGCTTCGACCCAACGGCAGACTCCCTGCACGTCGGCAATCTCGTTCCCCTGCTGGCCCTGCGTCGCTTTCAGCTCGCCGGCCACGCCCCCATCGCGCTTGCCGGCGGCGCGACCGGCATGATCGGCGATCCGAGCGGACGCAGCTCCGAACGCAACCTGCAGACACCCGAGCAGGTCGCCCACAATATCGAATCCATCAAGGAGCAACTCGCCCGCTTCCTCGACTTCGAGGCCAGGAGCAACCCCGCCCGCCTCGTCAACAATGCCGACTGGATCGGTCCGATCAGCTATCTCGAGTTTCTCCGGGATGTCGGGAAGCACTTCACCATCAACTGGATGGTCGCGAAAGACTCGGTACGGTCCCGCATGGAGGGAGAAGGCGGCATCTCCTACACCGAGTTCAGCTACATGCTGCTGCAGGCCTATGACTTCTACCACCTGCGGCGCGCATACGACTGCGAATTGCAGGTCGGCGCCACCGACCAGTGGGGCAATATCACCGCCGGGTGCGAATTGATCCGCCGAAAGCTCTCGAGCACGGCATGGGGCCTGGTTTTCCCCCTGCTGACCAAAGCCGACGGCACGAAATACGGCAAATCGGCCAGCGGTGCGGTCTGGCTCGATGCCCGCCGGACCTCGCCCTACCGCTTCTACCAGTTTTTCGTGCAGTCCGAAGACGCCGATGTCGGCAAACTTCTGCGCACCCTGACCTTCCTCGATCGCGAGGAAATCGAACATCTCGAAGCCGAGACCGCCAACAACCCGGGACGCCGGCTCGCGCAAAAACGCCTCGCTGAAGAGATGACGACGCTCGTGCACGGCCGCAGCGCCTGCGACGACGCCATTCGCGCCAGTGCGCTGCTCTTCGGCGGCGACCCGACCGGTGTTTCCGCCTCCGCGCTCGATGACATTGCGGCCGAGGTGCCCACTTTCGACCTCCCCGCCGCCTCGATCGCGGGCGACGGCATGCCGCTCATCCAGCTGCTTGCCGACTCCGGCCTGTGCCCCTCCAAGGGCCAGGCCCGAAAAGACATTCAGGCAGGCGGTATCTACGTGAACAACACCCGCGTGACGGATATCGCCCGCACCGTGGGAGAAGCCGACCTCCTCCACGAGCGGTTCATCCTGCTGCGCAAGGGCAAGCGCAACTATCTGCTCGTGCGCGTCAGCGCAGGCTGATTGGCGCGATCCGCCCGCCCTGCTCACCCCTTTTCCGCGGCCGTTCCGCCCGGGACCCGGCCGCGGAAGAGACGACGAAACCGAAAAGATCGCTCAGTCGATCCTTCGATATTTCACGGGCTCGATCTTGAACCGGTGGCCGGAGTCGAGATCCGTGAAGACGTGCCAGTGCTCATTGCTGGTGTCGTGCACCGCGACCTGCAGCACCTGGCCTTTGTCATAGTGATACTCTTCCGCTTCCAGGAGGTGGTCCTCGTGCTGGACCGCCTCGCCCAACTCTCCCGAGTGATTCTCGAGAATCTCGATTTTCATTTCCATTGGGGTATCCTCTCTTTGGTGGGGGGGAACGAACAACAGAGCGGCTGGACCGCGGGCCGGATTTTGCCGCTCCCCATCGACGGGTCAAGACGATGACGCCACCGGGCACGCGTTTCGGCGTCGCTTGCTTGTGGACAGTCTGCCCTTCCGCGCCTGCACCGCGCCACCCGGTGATGCTTCACGTTCGCGGAGCGCTCCGAAACCGGCCGCCCGGTCGATTGACGCTCAAGGCCTGCCCGATCTGCGATACCCCGGCCCCCTGTGCGTGCCACCGCGTTGCGGGGCCTGCTGCGCCGCCTGTGCCAGGAGAGCTTCCGCCTTCATTGCCGCCGGTGTTCCGGGAAATTCGTAGCGCACCTGGTCGAGAAGAATGGCCCCCATCTCGAGATCGCCGATGACCATCAGGTAGACCCCCGCCTTGGCCAGAAGAACCTCGGCCGCATCCGCCTTGCGCGACTTCACCCGCTCCTGCAGATCGCTGAGCATGAGCAGCTCACTCGTCAGGTCGGCCTCAGTCGTCCGGCCATGGTTGGCCTTGGCCTCGACCCGCTTCATGATCCGCCCGATCGCTTCGTCCACATTCCCGTAGGTGACGGCGGGGAGCGCCGCCCACGCCAGAATTGCTCCCAGCAGGAAGCGCCAACTGACGCGCCGCAAACGCACGCTCTTTTCGGCGGTAGCCATGGACCTCGAGGCCGATGCTGCCCGCTTCGCGAAAAGAGGCAACCTTTCCTCGACAGTTTTTCAGGGCTTTGCGCCGTTTCCGGCCTCGCCCGCAGTATCGACGCCGGAAGCACGCTCCGCACCATCACTGGCACCGGCGGGAGCGACAGGCGCGTCTTCCCGAAACGGCTGGAACCGAATCGTCCTGCCGCTGCGGACATCGAAGTCGAACACCACCCCGCACAACCGCACATCATCGCTCGCCACTCCGAAACGGCGCGGCATGCCGTCGAGAAATCGACGGATCCCCGCGTCCACGTCCCGGCCCAGCACCGAATCATACGGGCCGCACATCCCGAGATCGGTCACATACCCCGTGCCCGCGGGCAGAATACACGCGTCCGCGGTGGGGACATGCGTATGGGTTCCCACAACCGCAGCCACCCGTCCGTCGAGATAACGCCCGAAAGCGATTTTCTCGGACGTGGCCTCGGCGTGGATTTCCGCCACCGCCAGGGTCGGGTTGTCGACCGCGCGAATCTCTTCCAGCAACGCGTCGCTGCCCCTGAACGGACACGATGCCCGCGGCGGCAGAAACTGCCGTCCGAGCATGGTGAACACAGCGAGCTTCACCCCATCACGCTCGACGCACACCCACCGGCGGCCGGGGCACCCCTCCGGCAGGTTCGCCGGACGACACACCTGCTGCAGATCCACGATCTCCGACTCGAACCCCCGCTGATCCCACACGTGATCCCCCAGCGTGATCGCATCGATGCCCGCGTCCAACAGTTGCCGGGCGATCGCCCCGGTGATGCCCGCACCGGCTGCGGCGTTCTCCGCGTTGACCACCAGAAAATCCAGGTCCAGCTCCGCCCGCAACGCTCCGGCTCGCACCCGCAAATATTCGCGCCCCGGCCGTCCCACCACGTCCCCGAGAAACATCACACGCACGACTTCCTTCATGTCGGCAAAGTAACCGCGCGGCCGCCGTTTCGCTCAAGTCACAACATTGACTGCCCGGCGCCGGTCGAATGCCGAGTGACGGCGATCGTCCAGCCTGCCTGGCTTTGGTTTGACTCTCCCGCCGTCGGTTCGGTCAGCGCCCGGCTCCCGGCTCTCCGCTCGTCCGCCTTCGCCAGCCGAAACTGAAGCTTGCAACAAGCGCACCCGGGTTCTTCCCTGATCGATTTTCCGCGGATCATGAAGACAGACAGCACCGTCGAATCATTCCCCCAGCCCGAAATCGGTCCTGAAATGAAGGGTGCCGACGCCGTCGTCGAGGCGCTCGTTCGCGAAGGCGTCGAAGTGGTTTTCGCCTATCCCGGCGGTGCGTCGAGGGAGTTTCACCAGGCCCTCACCCGTCGCACGGACAAAATCCGCACCATCCTGCCCCGACACGAGCAGGGCGGCGTGTTCGCCGCGGAAGGCTACGCTCGGGCGACCGGCCGCGCCGGCGTGTGCATGGCCACCAGCGGCCCCGGCGCGACCAACCTCATTTCCGGCATCGCCGATGCCTTCATGGACAGCATCCCGCTGGTCGCGATCACCGGCCAGGTGTTTCAGAAATTCATCGGCAAGTCCGCCTTTCAGGAGACCGACTTCTTCGGCATGACCCTGCCGATCGTGAAGCACAGCTACCTGGTGCTCGATCCCCACGATATCCCGCACGTCATCAAGGAGGCTTTTCTCATCGCCCAGAGCGGCCGTCCGGGGCCGGTCGTCATCGATATCCCCAAGGACGTCCAGCAAGCCCGCTTCCAGCCGGTCTTTCCCGCCACTGTCGAGCTGCGCCGGCGTAAGCGTCCGCCGCTCGCCTCCGATGAGGAGCTGCTTCCCATCCTCGACCTGATCGCCAACGCCCGGCAGCCGGTGCTCTACGTCGGCGGCGGCATTATCTCCGCCGAGGCCGAAGAGGAGCTGTTCAAATTCGTCGAACTCACAGACATCCCGGTGGCCACCACGCTCATGGGCGTCGGGGCGTTTCCCGAGACGCACAAGCGCTCGCTGAAGTGGTTCGGCATGCACGGCTCGGTCTACGGCAACTGGGCCGTCCACCACTCGGACCTTCTGCTCACCTTCGGGGCCCGCTTCGATGACCGGATCACCGGCGACACCGAGAAATTTGCCCCGCATGCCACCATCGTTCACGTCGACATCGACCCCTCGGAGCACAACAAGAACAAGAAGGTCGATCTGCCGATCGTCTCGGAGGTGAAGCACGCGCTCTCCCGTCTCAACGCGCTCATCAAGTCGCGCAATTTCAAAGCCCCCGACTTCCACGCCTGGCACGAGAAGATCGCCGAATGGAAGCGCGACTACCCCTTCGCCTACGAAAAGAGCGAGCACATCGTCCCCCAGGAAGCCATCGAGGTGCTCTCCGAGCTGACCGGGGGCGACGCCATCATCACCACCGGTGTCGGGCAGCATCAGATGTGGACGGCGCAGTTCTACAACTTCACCAAACCCCGCCGCTACATCTCCTCGCTCGGACTCGGCGCCATGGGCTTCGGCTATCCCGCCGCCCTCGGCGCCAAGGTCGCGCATCCGGACAAACAGGTGATCGATGTCGATGGCGACGGCTCCTTCCTCATGAATGTCCAGGAGCTGGCCACCGCGAAGATCGAGGGCATCGCCGCCAAAGCGATGATCCTCAACAACCAGCACCTCGGCATGGTTGTGCAGTGGGAGGACCGCTTCTACAACAGCGTCCGCGGCCACACGATCCTCGGCGATCCGAAAAACATCGGCGGTCCGGACAACCTCGAGGGCATCTATCCCGACTACTTGAAGATTGCCGAAGGCTTCGGCGTCAAAGCACGCCGCGTCCACAAACGCGAAGAGCTTCGCGACGCCATCCAGGAGATGCTCGACCACGATGGTCCCTACCTGCTCGATGTGATCGTCCCCTACACCGAACACGTGCTGCCCATGATTCCCGGCGGCCGTTCGGTCAACGAGATGATCATCAAATAGGCCGGATAGATCACGGCCGGGCTCCCGCGGGCCCGTCGGTCGGCGTCGCTCCACGGAGCCGTCACGCGCCTCTCGATCGCTGGCTCCATCGGGTCAGGCGCCCGCCAATCCGTGTGCCGGTGCCATTCGGCCCTCCCACCAGGCACTCTCCGCCAGCCGCCGGGCAACAGCGCCGACACCCGCCCCCCCCAAAAAAAAGCGCCTCCTGTTCCGGAGGCGCTTTCGCAAATATTCGCGGGAACGCTCGCGGCGAACCTCACTCGGTCGGGACCGTCGAGATCGTCTTGAGGATACGGGAGGCCACCAGGTAGGGATCCGCCTGCGAGTTCGGACGACGATCCTCCAGGTAACCCTTGTAGCCGTTGTTCACAAACGAGTGCGGAACGCGAATGGAGGAACCGCGGTCCGCGAGGCCCCAGCTGAACTTGTCGATCGACTGGGTCTCGTGCAGGCCGGTCAGGCGGAGGTGGTTATCCGGGCCATACACCGCGATGTGCTCTTCGTGGTGCTTGCGGAAGGCCTCCATGAGCTTCTCGAAGTACTCCTTGCCGCCGACCTCACGCATATACTTCGTGGAGAAGTTGGTGTGCATGCCGGAACCGTTCCAGTCGCCGCGGACGGGCTTGCAGTGCCACTCGACATCCACACCGTACTTCTCGCAGAGGCGCATCAGCAGGTAGCGGGCCACCCAGATCTGGTCGGCCGCGGTCTTGGAGCCCTTGCCGAAAATCTGAAACTCCCACTGGCCCTTCGCCACCTCGGCGTTGACGCCCTCGTGGTTGATGCCCGCGTCGAGACACAGATCGATGTGCTCCTCGACAATCTGACGGCCGATGTCGGTCATGTGCTTGTAGCCGACACCGGTGTAATAACGCCCCTGCGGCTCGGGATAGCCATCCTCGGGGAAGCCGAGCGGACGACCATCAACCATCAGGAAGTATTCCTGCTCAAAGCCGAACCAGGTGTCCGGATCGTCAATGATCGTCGCACGGGAGTTCGACGGGTGCGGCTCGCCGGAAGGAAGCATCACCTCGCACATCACGAGAAAGCCATTGCGCCGAGCCGCATCCGGATACAGCGCCACGGGCTTAAGCACGCAATCCGAGTCGTGCCCTTCGGCCTGCTGCGTTGAGCTTCCGTCAAATCCCCACTGAGGGATGTCTTCGAGCGACAGCGTGGACGGATCACCCTCGATGATCTTGGTCTTGCTGCGCAGATTCGGGACCGGCTGATAGCCATCGAGCCAGATGTATTCCAGTTTCAGTTTCGCCATTTTCTTTTGGGTTTCCCTTCCCGGATTCGCCGCCTCGGAGGTCTGTTTGGATGAGGTGGAGTTACCGGGATTACGAAGAGGTTCGGATTAGCACTATTCGTGCCATATCCGACAATAGAATTCCCCGAAAAAGCCCAAAAAACACGGATCTTGTCACCGCCTCGCTCACTGTGGATGGTCCTCTCCGCTCATGCATGAGATCAAGGACACGCGCCGCGCCACCGTCCGCATCGGTTACGACGGACGAGTCCACAAAACCTTTCGCGGCCACGGCGCGCGGGAGCGCTTCGAAAACGAGGTGCGCATCCTCAAATATCTTGAGGGAAAGGGCTGCGACTTCGTTCCGCGGCTGCTCGAAGCCGATCCGGAGAACCTCAAAATCGTCACGACCAATTGTGGGAGGCGCGTCGATCATCTCGGCGAGGAGCGGATTCGCGAACTCTATGCCGAGCTCGAGAAATACGGCGTTCGCCACGAAGACCCCTACCTGCGCAACGTCACCTACCGCATCCAGGACGGACGCTTCTGTCTGATCGACTTTGAATTCGCCACCACCCTGGAAGACGGCGTCGGGCTCAAACCACCGCCCGACCCCGCAAAGGAAAAGCAGATGGACGACAAACCCGTGTGATTCTCATCCATGCCGCTCTCAAACCAGAGTCTCGACACTCCACAGGATCCGGCGCGGCTCACGCTCGAATGGTCGGGCATGACGCATCCCGGCCGCCACCGCAAAAACAATGAGGACGCCTTCATGGCCCTCATTCTCGAAGGCCACCAGATGCGCTACCTCGGGAAGATCGGCAGCGCCAGCCTCGCCAACGCCGACTTCGTTTTCGCCGTCTGCGACGGCATGGGCGGGCAGAACCTCGGCGAGTTCGCCAGCCGCCGCGCCGCGGACAAGCTCACCACCATCCTGCCCGCCAGCTTTCAGCTCATGGCCCGCGGCATGGATGCCGGGCATCCGGACCTCCTGCTCGAAGCGTTCCAGGAGATCCACAAAGACCTGCTCGTCTTCGGCGCGACCTATCCCGAGTGCCGCGGCATGGGCACGACCCTGAGCCTGTGCTGGTTCACACCGGGCTGGATGCATTTCGGTCACGTCGGGGACAGCCGCATCTACTACCTGCCCAAAGGCGGTGCCCTCAAACAGCTGACCCACGACCACACTCAGGTCGGCTGGATGCGACGCACCGGCCGCATCACGGAGCGGGAAGCGCGCAACCATCCCGGCCGCAGCTCCCTGCAACAGGCCCTCGGCGCCGGCCACCAGTATATCGATCCCCAGCTCGGCGCCGTGCGCTACGAACCCGGGGACCGGTTTCTGCTCTGCACCGACGGGCTCGTCGATGGGCTCTGGGACCACCGCATCGCCGAATACCTCGCCCGGGACGACATCCCCTTCAGCGAACTCGC
>RFJS01000544.1 GCA_003694825.1 Verrucomicrobiota bacterium
ACGCGCGGATCTTCACGCGATACCCGTCCTCCAGTCGTGCGGCGATCGTCCTCACCACTTTCACCCGCCGCCATCCGACACCGGCACGCAGCCCCGGCACCGCAAACGACGTGCGAAAATCCAGCAGATCGTCCCCCACGGACGTCTTGAGCAGCCGGGCCTCGCGCGCGAGAAACTGATCGAGCCGCCGGGCCACCAGCGCATCGACGGAACGGGCCGCCACCCCGAGTGCCGCCGCCAGCCCCAGCAAGACCGCCTGCGGCGTGAGCAGGAGCACCGACATCGTGCCCATCGTGCCGGCGGAAATCCACACGTCCCTGTGCTCATCGCTTCCGCGCATGCCTCGTTCTTCGACCCACGGTCACGCCGCCTTGAGTCCGTGGCGGGAAACCCCATCCCATCTCCCCGGGGACACCAGCCGCAGCACCGGCGCGCCCGATCCTCCGGCCGCACTGCGGCCCGTCGGTCCGTGCGGGCGCGCCCCGGCAGGCCCGTGCGTCGGATTTGACAGCCGCCGCGCGGGCGCGGATCAATCCCCGCTTGGACACCGCACCCGCATCGCCGACCGCCTCCGGACCCTCCGGCCCGCCGCCGTCCTCGCCGCCGGGCGCGGGCGCCGGTCTGGCCGCCGGGATCAGCGCCTTTCTGCTCTGGGGCCTGTTTCCCGTCTATTGGAAACTCTTCGTCGGCCTGCCGCCGCTCGAACTCATTGCCCACCGCATCACCTGGACGATGGTCTTTCTCCTCATTGTCGTGCCCCTGCGCGGACGGTGGGGCGACTACCTGCGGGCGCTGCGCACACCGCGCCAGCTCGGCCTCTACGCGATCAGCGGCACGCTGCTGGCGGTCAATTGGCTCACATTCGTCTACGCCGTGCTGACTGATCGCATCCTCGACGCGAGTCTCGGCTACTTTCTCACCCCGCTGGTCAACGTGCTGCTCGGCATGGTCGTGCTGCGCGAGCGTCTCCGGCCGATGCAGTGGGCGGCGATCGGCCTGGCGACGAGCGGCGTCCTCGTGCAGATCGCCCAACTCGGCCGGCTGCCGTGGATCGCGCTCGTGCTGGCCGCGACCTTCGGCATCTACGGGCTCCTGCGCAAGCGGGGCGCGCTGGGCTCGCTCACCGGGCTCGCGCTGGAGACGACGGTTCTGACCCCCATCGCTCTCGGCTTCATCGGATTCCTTCAGCTCGGGGGCGGCACCGTGATTCCGTCCGCCCCCTGGGGCGAGCAGATGGTGCTGGCCTTGTCGGGCGTGGTCACGGCCACCCCGCTGTTGCTCTTCGCCACCGCCGCCCGCTCCCTGCGGCTCGCCACTGTCGGGCTGCTGCAATACATCGGTCCAACCGTCCAGTTCGTCATCGGCGTAGTCGTCTACGCCGAGCCCTTCACCGGGCCGGTCGTCGCCTCCTTCATTCTCATCTGGATCGGCCTCGCGCTCTACACCGTCGACGGCCTCCATCACGGCTACCGGCACCAGCAGAGCGCACGCCGGCAGCCGGTCCCGGGCCCCGGGGGCCAGACTTGAACCCCCTCGCACCCGCGCGCCGGCAGCCGCAGCGGCCACCCCGGATCCATCAAGCCGGCTTGCGTTCGGCGCGGTTGCGTTCGATCCGCTCCAGGCACAACCGCGCAAACTCAGTCTCGGCCGGGAGCACGTGGGGGAAAATCCCCCAGTTCGTGGTCGCCTCGAGAATCATCAGCCCGGAGCCGGTCAGAGCCACCTCCCAGCCCACGAAGGGGATGTCGGCAAACCGCGCGTGGGCCCGCAATACGAGATCGACCATGTTCTGCCAATAGGGTACCGGCGCGCCGGCGATGCTCGCGCCGGTGCCCGGATGCACGTCGAATTCTCCATCCACGAGAAACTCGCCCTGCGCCGGCAGGAGCCGCCCGCTGGCCACATCGATGCCGGCCGTGAGGCCGACCGCGGCCGGAGCCACGCCGTTCCAGTCCGAACCCGGCATCGTCATCGCGGCAAACAGCACCCGCGGCACTCCATCGAGATCGCTGGCCGTCGCGATCCGGACCGAACACAGCCCGCCCATGGCAAACCGGGCGATTTCCGGATGGTTGCTCACGCACTCCTGCATGAGCATCGGGGAGCGGGACCGGC
Source organism: Verrucomicrobiota bacterium (assembly GCA_003694825.1). GTDB lineage: Bacteria > Verrucomicrobiota > Verrucomicrobiia > Opitutales > Opitutaceae > J108. The sequence goes on from RFJS01000544.1 coordinate 2,116, forward strand.
GCGAGAGTTGGCGCAGGCGTTCGAGCATCCCTTCGGCATCGCGCGCCTCGCCCCGGCGGCTCCAGCACTGCTCCCGCCGGCTCCAGCGCCAGCTCTCCGCGTCCACGCCGCTGCGCCAATCCACCGGCCGCAAAAACAAATCGCGCCGCGGCAATTCCGTCACCGACGCGAGGTGCAGCAGCTCCGCTTCGCCCTCGCGCGCGAGGGCAAAGGTTCTGGGGACGCGCACGCCGGCGGCGCGGCATTCCGCATAAAACCGGCGCACATCATCGAGCCGCATCGTATCCACCCCCTCATCCGCGGCGGAGAGCAGCGCGATGATCTCGCGTTCATTCAGATACTTCGACTTGTCCGCCCGGGCCGGGCCGGCGAACACGCGGTGGCTGTAATACTCCGTGGGGAAAATGCCGTGCCGCCACACCGCATCCATGAGATCCCGCCACTGCTCGGCCCCCGACTGCCCATGATGGTCGCGAACATGCCCCGCACACCGCCACCAGACCGGCACGGCAAACGCCGTCGCCACGATCGGCCACGCCATCGCCTTTGCCCGCAACCACAACCGGCCGGCCCATGTGCCGCTCCGCTCCGCGAGCAGCTCGCCGGCGAGCCGGTGCAACCGGTTCGCCGGAGCATCCCCCTCGTGCGAGGGCGACCAGCGATAGACCACCGGCGCGTTGAGCCGGCTGAAGCGGGCGATCACCCGCCGCTTCAGCTTGCGCCACCATGCCGCCGCGACGCCCCGGTCCCGGTATTCGCGCCAGCGGATCGACGCCTCCGTGCGGGCGCGCCGCGCCCCCGCCTCCCGCGACGGTGGATTGACCGCCCCACTGGACGGCCAGCGGCGGGCTCCGCGCGTTCGTCTGTAATCAACCGGCATGCAGGTGTGGTCCTATGCCAGCTGCTTCGACACCCGGCGGCTCCCGCTTGAGCAGAATTACTCAAATCCGGTGAATCGCGGCTGGAAAAAAACGCCGCCCGGCGACCGCCCCTACTGCCGCACCGGCAAAAGCATGCGCAACGCCCGGATGAAGCACCAGCTCCCGGCCGCCAGATTGACCAGGACCAGCACGACGCGCATGCCCGTCACCGACTCGGCCATCTGGGGCGCAAACACCCAATGATGCAACACGAGCGCAAGATAGCCCAGCCCTGTATAGGCGGCAAATGGACCAAATCCCTGTCTGAATCGCGTGCCGGACATCGGGGTATACATCGGAAGATACGCTCCCGGCTCCACCGGCGCAATCCTCGATCAGATCG
>RFJS01000098.1 GCA_003694825.1 Verrucomicrobiota bacterium
GGTCATGGCCGACTTCACCTTCTTCGTCAGCTTGACGGACGCCTCGAAGTAATCCGCGACCTTGGCGAGGATTTCGGCGAGGCCGCCGCTGGCCTCGCCGGCCTCGACCATCGAGACGAAGAGCGCCGGGAAGGCATTGGGGAATTTCTTGACCGCCGCGGAAAACGACGTGCCGGAGGCGATGTCGGCCCGGACGTCGCGAATGATGATCCGGAAGACCTGATCCTCGGTCTGCTCCTGAAGCGCATCGAGCGCCGAGACCAGCGGAAGACCGGCGTCGAGCATCGAGGCGAGCTGTTGGGTGAAGACCGCGAGCGTGGCCAGCTTCAGCTTGTAGCCCTTCGCCTTTTTCTCGAGTGACTTCTGCTTGGCCAGCGCCTGCACCGAACGAGAGCCGGCCCGACGTTGCACGGGGGCTTTCAAGCCGGACGCTCCGGCGGTCGAGGATGAAGATAGAAAAGCCATGGTTCTCCTGAAAAAGCTCGTGCCCTGCGCCAGGTTGGACGCATAGATGTGGCAAGTTTACCTTGACCGAGCTAATCGGAGGTGTACCGAAGCATCTTAACCGAAGCGGGCATAGTTTAGTGGTAAAACCTCTGCCTTCCAAGCAGATGTCGACAGTTCGATTCTGTCTGCCCGCACCACTTTTCACACCGGCTGTGCGCAACGCCGGCGCCGCTCCCGCGGAGAGAGGAACTGGCCGGAAATTCCTGTTGTCCGGCATGCGCCGGATTCACCCACGGGGCCGACATCCGTGAATCTCATTCTCTTCGAAGCGCCTCTCCCGGAAACACTTCTGCGTGGCGGCGATCCCCGTGCCCGCCACGTCCGCGACGTCCTTCGGCGTCGCCCCGGCGACACGTTCGATTGCGGCGCGATCGACGGCCCCCGGGGGAAAGCCACCGTTGTCGCCGACACGGCCGAGGGCCTGCGGCTGCGCTTTGCCTGGGAAAGCGCCCCGCCCCCGCCTCTCGATCCCATCGTCCTCCTCGTCGGTCTGCCCAGGCCGCAGACGGCGCGCAAGATCCTGCGGGAGGCCACCGCCCTCGGCCTTTCCCGTTTCCGCTTCTTTGCCAGCGGCCGGGGCGAGCCCGGCTACGCGGCCAGCTCCCTCTGGCGCGGAGACGCCGTGCGGCGGCTGCTCATCGAAGGGGCCGAGCAAGCCTTCTGCACCCGCCTGCCCGAGGTGGCCCTCCACGCATCCCTTTCCGAAGCCCTCGAGGCCGAGGCGACGGCGAACGCCACACGCGTGGCACTCGACAACTACGAGGCGCCCCGCGGCCTCGGCGCACTACCTGCCGAGCCGCACACCCCGGTCATCGTGGCCGTCGGCAGCGAACGCGGGTGGACGGCCGATGAACGGGACAGCCTGCGCCGCGCCCGCTTCGAACTCCGGCACCTCGGACCGCGCGTGCTGCGCACCGAGACCGCCTGTGTGGCCGCCCTCGCGATCATCAGGGAGCGCCTCGGTCGCTACCGGTAGCCCCGCCGAAGCCGCCAGCCGGCAAGAAGCGACCTTCCGACCCGGCCCATCGCCGTCCCGGGCACAGGGCTGGCCGCCAGGCGGCTTCGGCGATGAGCAGGCTGGCCGGCTTTGGAGACAGCCGCTACTGCGGCGCAAATACACAGCAGGTGGGTTGTCCCCGCCCCTTGCCGATACGGCGGATGAAGCGCCACCCCGGGGAGGCGAGTTCCTGCTCTCCGGGCACCTGAAAGACCAGCCGGGCCTCGGGAACGTCTCGAATAAACCCGGCACAACGGCGAAAGAGGCTCTCGGCCAGCGCTTCGATCTGCGCAAAGGGCGGATCGACAAAGATCAGATCCACCTTCAGCCCCGGCGGCGGCGTCCACAGCAAGGCATCGCCGCAGACGGCCGCCAGGTCCCGCGGCGATCGTCCCGAACTCTTCGATACCGAGGCGATATTCGCCTTCAATGCCGCCACCGCCCCCCGGTGCTGCTCGACAAACCAGCCGCCGGCCGCCCCGCGGCTGAACGCCTCCAGGCCATAGCTGCCGGTCCCGGCAAACAGATCGAGAAACCACGCGCCCGCCACGCGCCCGCCCAGGCTGGAAAACACCGCCTGCCGCAGCCGATCCGTCGCGGGCCGAAAATCATGCCCCCGGGGAATTTTCAGCACGATGCCGCGCGCCGCTCCGCCGCTGATTCTCATCGGCCAATCGTGATCTGCGCCTCAACCCGCAATCAACGCTTCACCTCATTGTCGCGGTATTGCAGATACCCGTTGCGCATGGCGATGTAGGGATCGACCGACATGCGCTGGAGTTCCTCAAAGGTGCGCAACCGGTCCGGCAATTCCCGCAGTGTGTTGGTCGTCAGGTAGGCCAATCCCCACTCCCACTCCAGGCCACGCGCGAGCCGGCGATTCACCGGCGAGAGCATCGCGTCGCCGAAACTGCCGGCCAGCTCCCGGGCCGAAGACGGTCCGAGAAACGGCAGCACGAGGTAGGGGCCGTGGCCGATGCCCCATCGGCCGAAGGCCTGCCCGATATCCTCCGAGGGCACCTGCAAGCCCGGATCCTGCCCCGCGATATCGAAAAAGCCGCCAACCCCGACGGTCGTGTTGACCACGAACTTCGCAACCTCCTTCAGCCCCCGGTCGACCTTGCCCTGGAGCAGGCACCCGACAAACCGGACCGGAAAGCGCAGGTTGGTGAAGAAACTGCTCAAACCCCGCCGCCCCAGCGGCGGCACGACGGTCTCGTAGCCGTTGGCAATCGGGCGCAGGGCATACTTCACCGCCGTGTTGTTGAACTTGAACATCGCCCGGTTGAATCCCTCGAACGGATCGTTCACGACGGGCACCGCATACTCGTCGAGATCCTCGAAGTCCTCGTCATCGAGGGAAGCGTCTTCGTCCATGGCCTCCAGCGGATCCTCGGGCGTCTCCTGCGCCAGGGCCCCGGTGCTGAGCAACCATGCGGCGCAGCCGAGCAGCAGCGCCGCCAGCACTCTCGCCGACCGCTTGCCGGCCGTCATGACGACTGCCCTCCCTTCGCGATGTTCGCCGCCAGCGCATCGAGCAGGGCGACCGCGCCGCCCTTCTGAAGGATGGCCGCGAACTGGGCCCGGTAATTGCCCACCATGCTCACGCCTTCGATGATCACGTCGTAGACACGCCAACCGTCCCTGCCGCGCTGCACACGGTAGGCGACTGCGTATGTTTTTCCCTCATACTCCACCTGCGTGGGCAGCTCCCAGCGCGTCTCGTTGAGCTGAACCGGCTGGCCATAGTCGATCTTCGGACGGTGCTTCGGCTCGAATCGGTCGGCGTAGGTTCGCAGCACCAGCGTGCTGAAAAGCTCGACGGCCTTTTCCCGCTGCTCGGGCGTGAATTTCAACCACGGCCGCCCCACGGCCCGGCGCGTGATCCCGGCGAGATCGAACCGGTCGCGGAGCACCGGATAGAGACGCTCGGAGAGGCGCGTGCCCGGATCCGGCTCGTCGTAGACGATGCGCATGACCTCCTCGACACTCTCGCGGAGAAACGTCATCGGATCGTCGGCAGCGTCGGCAGCCTGGGTGCTCAGTGCGGCCGCGACCCAGAACACGGTGGCAGTGATGCGTCGATAAAGTTGTCTCATGGCTCATCCCTTTCCTGCTTTTGCTGCACCGAACCGAAGGCGAATCGGCTCACGAGCGACTCGATGTCCACCGCCGATTCCGTTTCCGTCAGCAATCCTCCCGGACCGACGTAATCCATCTCCACGCCCGGCTGCACGGCAAGGTATTTGTCGCCGATGAGGCCGCTCGTCTTCACCGAGACGATTGAATCCACCGGCAATTGCACATCGGCGCGAATCCGCATGTCCACGATCGCGGAATAGTCCTCCGTATTCAGCCGAACCGCCTCCACCTTGCCCACGGTCACTCCCGAGATGGCAACGCGGGCGCCGGGATTGAGGCCGCCGACGTTCGAGAAACGCGCGCTCACCATGTAGGTCTCCTCTCCCATCAGCGCGCCTCCGCCGATGCTCAGCGCCAGATAGGCCACGGCCGCGAGGCCGAGCACGACGAAGGTGCCCACGAAAAGCTCGAGTCTGTTTGTTCTCATGTCGTTGTCGGGTGGGAGAGGTTGGAAGCCTGCCGGACACGCGCGATCTCACGGCGCAGATCCTCCACGCTGTCGCGAAACGACCGCACCGATTCGTCCGCGCAGGCGGAAAATTCCGCAGGTGTGCCTTGAAACCGGATACGCCCTCCGTCGAGCAGCGCCACGCGGTCGGCGACGACGAGCGCCTCGTCGAGATCGTGAGTCACCACGACGGCGGTGAAACCGAGGGCCCGCTGGTAGCGGGCGATCATGGCGAAGACGGCGTTGCGGCGAAGCGGATCGAGCCCGGCCGTCGGCTCGTCGAAGAGGACCAGCTGCGGGCCGGTCACGAGCGCCCGCGCCAGGGCGACTCGTTTCTGCATGCCGCCCGAAAGTTCCGAGGGATAGCGGTCGCGCGCCTCGGCGAGCTCGAGCTGCTCGAGCACCGCGATGGCGCGCCGGGTGAATTCGCGGCGCGAGAGGCGCGTGGTCTGCTCGAGCGGCAGGTAGACATTCTCCAGGACCGTGAGCGAATCGAGCAATGCGTTGCTCTGGAAAAGGTAGCTGCAGCGGCTGCGAAAGGCGGTCCGCGTGCCCGGATCATCGGCCCGCAACGGCTTGCCCTCGAAACAGATCTCGCCCGCGTCCGGCCTGAGCACACCACCGAGACACTTCAGAAAGACCGACTTGCCCGTGCCGCTCTTGCCCACGACGCACGTCACCGACCCCGGCGGGACAGCGAGGTCGACGCCCTTGAGCACCTCGTTGTCCCCAAAGCGTTTTCTCAAACCACGGGCCTCCAGCAGCGGTGTCTGTCCGATGGTGGTCATGGCAGGTCAGATCAGCGCCGAGGTGATCAAGTAGTCGGCCGCGAGGATCGCGATACTCGAGAGCACCACGGCCCGCGTGGTCGAATAGCTCACCGCCTTGGCTCCCGTGAGCCCCGCGCGCCGGTGGGCGTTGAAACCGTTGTGACAGCAAATGGCCGTCGTGATCAGACCGAAGACAACCGCCTTGATCAAACACTCGCGCACGTCGCCCGGCTCCACGGCGCGCATCACGGCCGTCCAGTAAACCCCGCCATCCACGTGCAAAAGCACCGAGCCGGACAGCCACCCGCCGACGATGCCGATCAGCGTGAACAGCGCGGCATGGATGGGAAAAACCACGATCGAGACGAGCAGCCGCGGCGCCACCAGATAACGCCGGGGATCGATCCCCATCGTCTCCAGCGCGTCGATCTGCTCCGAATTGCGCTGAATGCCGATCTCCGCCGCCATGGCCGATCCTGCCTGCCCCACGACCATCAGCGCGGCCAGCACCGGCCCCAACTCCCGGGTCAGCGTCAGGGAAACCAACGTGCCCAGCAGCCCCTCCGAGCCGAACCGCGACAGCACGTAATACCCCTGCAACCCGAGCACCAATCCGGCAAAGGCCCCCACGATGAGCACGACCGGCAGGCACCGCACACCCTGTTCATTGACCGCCCAGACCATCCGCCGCAGCAGCCGCGGCGCCCCCACCGCCGACGCCAGGGCCCGCGAGGTAAACATCGCGTAATCCCCCAGCTCGGCAACCGCCCCGAGCGTCATGCGGCCAATCGCTTGCAACATGGTTCTGCAGTTCGCTGTCGTTCTTCGAAAGAGCCGTCCCCTAACCGATGTCAGCCTCCGCCGCAAGCAGGCACGACGATCTCTCTCTTCGAAACCGATCCCACCTCATAAATCCCCCGCGAGCCCACAGGGCCAGCCAGAACGCTCCCCCACACCCCGA
>RFJS01000545.1 GCA_003694825.1 Verrucomicrobiota bacterium
CGAGCTGACAGCCGACGAGCACTGCATGGGCGAAATCTTCTCCCGCATCGGCTACCAGACCGGATACGTCGGGAAGTGGCATCTCGCCCCCTGGCCCAGCCTCCCCGGACTGCCCCAGCTCCCCGAGGACGCCGACGTCACCGATCCACGGATACTCGACCTGTTGGAGAAACGCCAGGCCATGCTCGCCGCGCATCTCAGCCGCATCACCGGCTTCGAGGTCGTGAACAGCCTGCTCTGGGCCAACTACGACGAGCTTCCGGTCAAAGCCCTGCGCGCCCACAACTTCGAGTGGCTCACCAACGGCGCCCTCGACTTTCTCGACCAGGTGGATCCCGACCGCCCCTTCCTGCTCTACTTCGCCTCCACCGCCGTGCACGGGCCGAGCCATGATCGCTCCATCCTGGCCGATCCGACCGTCTCGCCCGGCGGCCGTGTCGAGCTGCGTCACGACGCCTATCCGCCCCGCAGCCAGATCATCGAGGAAGTCAAGGCACACACCGGCGGCAAACTCACCCACATCGACACCGGCCTGCTCTGCCTCGACTACCAGGTCGCCGCGATCCGCAGGAAACTCACCGAGCGGGGCCTCGACCGCAACACGCTCATCCTCTACCTCTCCGACCACGGAATCGAGCCGGGGAAGGCCACTTCATACCTGCGCGGCACCCGTATCCCCTTTATCGCCACATGGCTCGGCCACCCGCGTCCGGCGCCCGCGACAAACATCATCGTGCAAATCCCCGATATCCTCCCCACCCTGTGGGATCTCGCCACCGGCAACGCCCCGGCTCCGGTCGACGACTGGGACGGGATCTCCTTCGCCGAGTTTCTCCGCACCGGCCGCGGCGCCGGCCGCCGCTTCGCCTACTTCGAAAACGGTTTTACGCGATCCGTCTATCGCGATGGCCTGCACTACATCGCCTGGCGCTACCCCCGGAGCGTCATCGAGAAGATGCGGTCCGGCGAGCTGCAGGAAGCCCCCGACCATCTCAACACCATGGACAACGGCCAGGCCTCCATCACGATCGAACGGTTGCCCGCCTACTGGGATCCGGATCAGCTCTACGTCCTCGCCGAAGACCCCTATGAGTTGACCAACCGCTTCGATGATCCGCGCTTCCGCGACGCCATTACCTCCCTCCAGGCCGACCTGCGCGCGGTCCTCGACACCTTCCGCCATCCCTTCGACCTCGATGGGGACGCCTTCCAGCGATCCGCCGCCTTCGACAAGCTCAAGCAACCGCGCATCAAGCGCGGCACCGGCTATATCCACTGGTATCGCCCGGGCATGCATCCGTGGCCACCGGCCGATGCCGCCAGGGCACCGCGCTGAGCACGCCCCGCCCCCCGGCCGCATCACCGGCCGGCGCGCCCTCCGCCGGCCGCCCCCTCCCGCTCGATCACCTCGATGCGCATCCACCGCCCGCTGCGAAAACGCCAGGCGAACGCCAGCGCGACCGCGCCCAGATTCAGGATACACACGCTCCAGACATAGTCGATCGAGAGCTGCAACACCTCGACCGACACATAGGCCGGAAGCACGAGACAAAACGCCGAGGTCAGCCCCATCGTCAGCATGACGAACCGGGTATCTCCCGCGCCCTTGAGCGCGCCGCCGAGGGTAATGGTGA
>RFJS01000546.1 GCA_003694825.1 Verrucomicrobiota bacterium
CTCACGAAAATGTCGCCGAAGGGCGTGTGCCCGGTGTCCGACGGACGGCTGAGCATGAGAAACTTGCCGTCAAACTTGCGGGGAAAGAGCACGCCGTTGCGGTTGTAGGGCAGAAAGGCGTTTTCGAGCTGCTCGAAGTGGACGAAATCCGTGGTGCGGGCAATGCCGATGGTCGGCCCGTGGTATCCATTGCACCACGTCACATAGTAGACGCCGTCGATCTCAGTGACGCGCGGATCGTAGCCGTAGTCGAACCGCGCGATCTCCGGATCGTCGTTTTTCAGATCGATCGGCTCCGGCTCGAAGGTCCACTCGATGCCATCGGGGCTGCGCCCGACGTGCAGCTTCGGATGCCGGCTCATGCTCTCGGTGCGAAAGACTCCGATGAATCCGCCCTGCCACGGCACGACCGCGGAATTGTAGATCCCGGTGACACGCGGAAGCGGGCGGCGCCCGACGACCGGATTGCCCGAGAAACGCCAGAGGAGATCCGGGTTGCCCGCGGGCTTCGGCTCCCAGGGGATATTCGGCACCGGCGCGGCGAAAATCTCGATGCCGGATTTCGGTTCGGCGGGGGAGGACTCAGAGGGGGTCATGGTCATGGATTTTGGATGTGCAAGAGGACTGGAAAAGAAAAACACCCGGGCGACCCATCCGATCCGTTTGAGTGGTCCGGAGGGGGAGCTGCCGGGTCCGACGGGCGGCATGGTAGGCGAGGCGTCCCACCGGGGAAATGAGAGCTGTTCCCCGGCAATTGAGGCAGGTTTCCCGGCGACAGACATTCCGCCGCGCCCTTCTCCCAAACATCAGCAGGGCTGATAAACCAGCCGGCCCATTGAGCCCATGCCCGACCGATGTATAACTTGCGTGCTGTGAAAAAGAATACCCCTTCCCCAGGCACTTGGACCGCATTGCTCGAGAATCTCACTTCCCGACTTCCCGGGCTGACGGAGTCCGACTTTCAGTTCGTCCGCAACTGCGCGGCCGATATGGTGCGCCACCTCTGCCGGAGCTCCGGCCGCTCCCATGACGAAGTGATGGCCGCCCTTCGCGAAGCGGGGCTGCCCATGCCCGATCCTTTCGTCACCGAAGAGCCGAAAGCGGACAACAGCAAGGACGGAGCCGCCTACGCCGGCGAGGGCACCTCGGTGCAGGCCTTTCGCTGACGCCGGCCCGCCCGCGGATACGAGCGCGGGCAGCGCGCTGACGCGGCACGTCTGCCTGATCGCGTCACCCGCACGCGGTCTCCGGCGGCGTCCCACCTATTCCAGCCAGGGCGTGATGATCGGCAGCATCGCCTCGGCCCACCGGCGGTAGCCTTCGGCCGACGGGTGAAGGAAGTCCGGCATCACCGCCTTCGAAAGACGGCCGTCGGGCTCGAGAAAGACCGCGCCGATGTCGCGGACAAAGACATGCTCGCCGTCGTCGAGCCGCGGCAGCAGACGGTTGACCGCCTCGACCTTGAGGCGGTTTTCTCCATCCGGGAACTCGTCCCGCGGAAAAATGCTCAACACGAGGATGCGCGCCCGGGGAAAACTCGCGCGCAGCAGATGCACGACAGCCGCGATGCCATCCGCGACCTCGGCGGGCTCATTGTGATTCACCCAGAAATTGTTCGTGCCGATCATGAGCACCACGACCTTCGGCGCGAGATTGCCGATGCCGCCGTGCCGGAGGCGCCAGAGCACATTCGATGTCGTGTCGCCGCCAATACCGAAATTCGCGGGCCGCCAGCGGCCGAAGGCCTCCTGCCACAAGGGCTGCCCGTCCCAGCCGTGCGTGATCGAATCCCCCACGAAGAGCAGGTCCACCTCGCCGGCCTCGGCGATGTCCACATCATCGGCGTGAAAGCGAAACCACTGTGCCAGCGACATCCACGGATAGCTCTGCAGGCGCGGCATGGGCTGGTCGGCCGGAATCTTCTGTGGGGCCTCGGCGCGGGCGATACCAGGGAAGGCGAGACTCGCGGCCAGCAGGCAGACGGCAGGAACGAGGCGATGCAGGGTGATGTTCATCGGCATGGCAGGCATGACAGTTTGAGCGAACCAAGGGGCACAGCCCCCCGATTCCGGGAGGGAAAAGATGCCGCCGGCCCGTATCACGGCAAACGCGGGCGCATCCACGACGTTTGAAACACCGCCTGAAACCGCCGCCCGCGACCGGCCCGGGTCTCATTCGATGCGCCCTGCGGGAAAAGAATCTCAATCCCTCGACAACCGGTTTCAGCCCCGCACCCCGCGATCCCACTAAAATGAGTGGCGCGGTTGCGGGCTCCCCCCCGGCCCGCTCCTCGTCATTCTCACCCGCCCATGCAGACCCCAACCGCTTCCGTCTTCCCCGAAGGAAAACTCAAATTGCGCGAGAAGATCGCCTACGGCTTCGGAGACCTCGCCTCCGTGCTCTACTGGCAGACCTTCATGCTGTATTTCACCTATTTCTACACGGACGTCTTCATCATTCCGCTCGGGGCCGCCTCCTTCATGTTTCTCATCAGCCGCGTGTGGGACGGCATCAACGATCCGCTCATGGGC
>RFJS01000099.1 GCA_003694825.1 Verrucomicrobiota bacterium
GTGGGGATCGGGTATCAGAACGCAGGTGCAGGCGCGGGTTGCGCGGCGCCCGGGCGGTCGGCGGTGGCCGGTTCGCCGGATACGGTCACCGTCCGGCTCAGGGTGGTGCCGGCGCGGTTGCGGACGAGGGCGGTGTAGTGTCCCGGCTGATCGACGGCGAGTGAGGCCGTGTCGGCTCCGGGGATAAGGGTGCCGTCGCGCAGCCAGGCGTATTCGAGCGGCGGGGTGCCGGCGGCCTCGACCTGCAGGGTGAGGGCGTTTTCCGGGGACAGCGAGAGGGCGGGCTCCGGCTGCCGGGTGAGGGTCGGCGTGGTGGCGCCGCGCACCCCGAAGGGCCGGTCGGCGGGAGCGATGTGGAGCCCGTCGATGCGCGCCTCGGCGCGGTGGCCGCGGAGATCGTCGACGACGGCGATGAAACTCACGGTCTCTTCCGGGGAGAGATCGGACGGGGGGCGCCAGAAAATGCGATAGGGAGGAGCGTCGTCGGTGCCCAGATAGGCGTATTGATCGGGTCGCGACGAGCGGGTCATGAGAAACGTGACTTCGGCGAGGGCGTCGGCCGCCGCCACGTCGACGCGCAGCTCGCGCCGACGGACGAAGTGTTGGCCGTAGGCCGCGTAGGTGTCGAACGTGAGCGTGTCTCCAGCGGCGGGAGTTGCCCAGTGGATCTTCGGGGGCGCTTTCCGGGGCGGCAGGGGGGCGCGGGCGCGCCAGACGGCGAACTGCAGGGGGCCGAGGCGGACGGGCGCCATGCCGTTATCGCCGACGGTGATGTCGGTGACGGTGCGCATCTCCCGCGAGCGGGTGTGGAAGACGATTTTGAGGCGGCTGCCCGGCGGTTGATCGACCGGGACTTCGGAGGTGACGACGGCGTTGCGGGAGTTGTTGAAGACGGCGAGGTATTCGAGTTTGTGGTCGCGGTGGATGCGGGAGAACGCGAGCAGGTTGGGATGGGCGGTTTCGCGCATGATCATGGCCCCGGTGCCGAGGGTCGGATGGCTTTTGCGCAGCGTCGCGAGGGCGGCGATGAGCCGATAGAGCGGGTGGGTGGTGTCGAACTTGTCGTCGGCCCCGGTGCGGTCGGTGCCGAGCAGGCGGGCGTCGCGGTAGAGCGATGGCGTGCCGGGAAACATCGTCTCGCGGGCGCGCATGTCGTTGCCCGTGCCGATCATGCCCTGCTCGTCGCCGTAGTAGACGGTGGGCTGGCCGCGGCTGAGGAACATCAGGCCGTGGCCGAGCTCGGCGAGGCGCAGGAGGGTGGCATCGTCGGCGCCGGGGTTGTCCTGCTCGAGAAACCACGCGAAACGGCCGGCGTCGTGGTTGCCGAGAAAGGTGACGGTGCTGTGGACGTTGCTGTCGTGGTCGGTGTAGAAATCGTCGTCGTGGAAGCGTTTGACGAGCGCGGCGGCCGGCTTCTTCTGGGAGATGAATTCGCGGGCGCCGGCGAAGAAGCCGAAATCGAGAGTCGTGTCGATGGGGGCGAGATCGCTGGAAAACTCGCTGAGAAATTCGGCGTCGCCTTCCTCGCTGTAAACTTCGCCGAAGGAGATGAAATCGGGTCGGCCGAGGGCGCGGGCATGGGCGCGGATGGCGGGGCTGAAGGCTTGCCAGAACTCGAGGTTGACGTGCTTGGCGGTGTCGATGCGGAAGCCGTCGATGCCGAAATCCGTGATCCACTGCTTGTAGATTTCGATGAAGCCGGTGACGACGCGCGGATTCTCGGTGTAGAGGTCGTCGAGGCCGACGAAGTCGCCGTAGAGGGAGTTTTCCCCGGTGAAGGTCGTGTCGCCGCGGTTGTGGTAGAGCGTGAGGTCGTTGAGCCAGGCGGGGCGCTTGATGTCGGCCTCGCCGGGCGGGACGACGGGGACGCGGGCGAAGCTCGTCTCCGCGGAGAGTTTCGGGAAATTCGGCGGCTCGACGCCGTTCCAGGCGACCTCGGCGGGCGTGAACGGCCGCCCTTCGGCGTCGCGGTCGGGCCGCTCGGCGATGGGGGTGTAGTCGTAGGTGTCGCCGCGATACTTGATGACGTCGGCGGTGTGGTTGACGATGATGTCCATGTAGACGCGGATCCCGCGGGCGTGGGCCTCGTCGATGAAGCGCCGGTAGTCGTCGTTGGAGCCGAGGTGGGGATCGACTTGCGTGAAATCCGTGATCCAGTAGCCGTGGTAACCGGCCGTGCCCGCCTGGACGGGCTTGTTTTTGAAGGGCGGCGTGACCCAGATGCCGGTGATCCCCAGCTCCTTGAGGTAGCCGAGCTTGTCGATCAGGCCCGCGAAGTCGCCGCCCTGGTAGTGAGAGATGCGGGTGGGGTCGAAGCCGTGGTCGTCCGGGCCTCCCGGGATGCCGCCGGTGTCGTTGGCGGGGTCGCCGTTGGCAAAGCGGTCGGCGAGGACGAAGTAGAGGATCTGCCCGGCGCCGGGATGGGTGAGGCGAGGCACGGCCGGCGGCGGGACTGGGGCCGCGCCCGCGGAGCCGAGCGCGGCGATGCAGGTCGCGGCGGCGAGGGCGAGACGGAGAAGGCGGGGGAGAGGGTGTTTCATGACAGGTGCGATCTGATACTCAGCGTGGGCGGCGGTGCGGGTGCGGCCGCCGGCAGCGGCGGATGATCTCGGGCATTCCGGAAAGTGGGTGAGAGGGGACTATCGGATGAAATCCGCCGGTCGGCAAAGCGCCTCGTCTGGACTTGGCCTGGAACAATAGGACAAATCTTTGAGCCCGACGAGAAATCATCGGGTGGAAATGGATAAATCCTGGATGTTGGCGGCGGCGGCCTCGGTGGCGAAGGGGAGTGCCGCTCTATCAAGGCGAGATCGCCCGGATGTATGTTCAAAGTTTTGTCCTATCGATATCGGAAATTTCCATCAGTTGCCGGTGGCGAATTCGACGGGGGTGACGGATTTTTTGGATATCGTTAGCGCGCTGTCCAGTGAACAGAACGCGCAAACCCCTGAACTCAGGATATACCCACTAAACCCAAGCACTGACTATGAATCCCAGGAACCGTGTCATCGTCGCGTCTGCCCTTGCCTTCGCATTGGGGACGGGCGCCACGGCGATCGCTCAGAGTGCTTCCGACAAAGAACCGGAATCCATTGATCAGATCGTCGAATTGAGCCCCTTCGAGGTCACCGGCAGTTTTGCCGGCAGTATCGCGGCGGCCACTGAAGCCAAGCAGTTTGCCCCGCTCGTCGTCGAAGCCCTTGTCGCCGAAGATATCGGCAAGTTGCCCGACACCAGTATCGCCGAATCCCTCTCCCGTCTGCCCGGCATCAGCTCGCAGCGCGTCAACGGCCGCAGCCAGGTGATTACCATCCGCGGCTTCCCCGCCGAATTCAGCACCGGCTTGCTCAACGGCCGCGAACAGGCGTCGAGCAGCTCGCATCGGAACGTCGAATACGACCAGTATCCGGCCGAGCTGCTGCATGGCGCGATGGTGTATAAAACCACCAACGCCAGCCTGATCGGGCAGGGCATCTCGGGCACCGTCGATATGCGCACGGTGCGCCCGCTCGCGCACGGGAAGCGCACCTTCGCGGCGAACGCCTTCTACGAGTGGACCGAGATGGGCAAGCTCAACGCCGGGTCCGACGATGCCGGACTTCGTTATAGCGCCACCTATATTGATCAGTTCGCCGACGACACCATCGGCCTGGCGATCGGCTATGCGCACATGGACAAGCCCGGCCAGGGTGAGCAGTGGCAGGCGTGGGGCTACCCGACCATCGATACGGCCGACCACGGAACTGTTTCCATCATCGGTGGCGCGAAGCCCTTCGTCCGCTCCAGTTCGCTCAACCGTGACTCGGTGCTCGCCGTCTTCGAGCACAAGGTGTCGGAAAACGTTCACTACACCGTCGATCTCTTCGTCTCCGATTTCGCCGAGCAGCAGCTCCTGCGCGGCATCGAGATCCCGCTGCAGTGGAGCTCGGCCCGCTTTGTCGAGGGCTCCGAGGTCGTCGAGGACGGCTTCGTCGTGAAGGGGACTTTCGAAAACGTCTATGGTGTTGTCCGCAATGACATCGTCGATCGCGATGCCGACGTGCTCTCCGGCGGGGTGAACATCGAGTTTGGCAACCTCGGGGGAGGCTGGACGGCCGAGGCGGACATCAGCTACTCGAAAGTCGAGCGCGTGGACACCGTCCTCGAGACCTACTCCGGCACGGGCTCCAACCAGACCGGCCCGGCTGACACCATGCAGTTCTCCATGGAGAGCGGCACCGGCGCGGTCTTCACCCCGAGCATCGACTACACCGACACCTCCGTCCTCAAGCTCACCAGCCCGCAGGGGTGGAGCGGCGACATCGTGCCGGGCGGCCAGGTCGGCTACCTCAAGCGCCCGACCTCCGATGACAAAGTCTACGGCGCACGCATCACGGCCGAGCGCGAGCTCGACGGCTTCCTGAGCAATCTCAAGATCGGCGCCTACCTCAACACCCGCTCGAAGGCGGAATTCGAGGAGGGCTACTTCCTCGGGCTCGCCAGCGGCAACGTCGAGGATCCGTTCCCGACCTCGATCGGGGTCACGGATCTGAGCTTCATCGGCATCCCCGGCATGGCCAGCTACGATCCCCTCGCGGAGTACCAGAATGGACGCTACGAGCTTATCGAGAACAAGAACGCCGACGTCGTTTCCGTCGACTGGGACGTCGATGAGGATATCGCCCTCGGGTTCGTGCAGCTCGGCATCGACACGCACCTCGGTGGCATCCCGGTGACCGGCGACATCGGTTTCCAGTATGTCAATACCAGGCAGTCGTCCGCGGGCATCTCGGCCACCGGGCGCGGTGAATCCGTGGAGAACGTCCCGGTGAGCGCCTCGCACAGCTACGGCGATTTCGTGCCGAGCCTGAACCTCAACTTCCGCGTGAGTGAGCGTCAGTTCGTCCGCTTTTTCGCGGGCCGGCAGATCATGCGCCAGCGCATGCAGGACATGCGGGCCGGCTTCCAGTTCGGCTATGATCCGGCCAAGGCGGACAGCACCGATCCCTTCAACGGACCGTGGTCCGGAAGCGGTGGCAACACCGCCCTGGAGCCCTGGCGCGCCAACGCGCTCGACCTCTCCTTCGAGCACTACTTCGCCGACGGCATGGGCTACTGGTCTGTGGCCGGCTTCTACAAGGACCTGCGCACCTTCGCCTACAACCAGCGGCAGATTCGTGATTTCACGGGCTTCCCGTGGACGGGCGACCAGCCGCCGGCCATCTTCGAGGGCGCGGTCGACATGCCGGTCAACGGCAAGGGCGGCGACATCAAGGGCGTCGAGGTCACGCTCTCGCTCGCCGGCGAAAAGCTTACCGACATCCTCAAGGGCTTCGGCACCATCGCCACCGCCGCCTGGACCGACAGCAACATCACGCCGAATCCGGGCGATCCGTCGCAGCCGATTCCCGGCTTCTCGAAGTGGGTCGGCAGTCTGACCTTCTACTACGAGCAGGGCGGCTTCTCGGCGCGCATCAGCGGCCGCTACCGCTCCGAGTATCGCGCCAACGTGGCGACCTTCGGACCGCGCGGCGAGGACTTCCGCACCGTCCAGCCCGAGACGCTCATCGACGCGCAGATCTCCTATGCTTTCAGCGAGGGGCCGCTCAAGGGCTTCTCGGTCATCGCCCAGGCCTACAACCTCAACAACGAGCCGCTCGTCACCTACGACGGCAACGATTCGCGCCTGGTGCGTGACTACCAGCTCTATGGCCGGTCCTACTCTGTAGGAGTTTCCTACAAGTTCTGACCGCGTTTCGTATCGCTGAACTGAGATGAACGACATGGCCGGCGACCGCGGGGCGACCTTCCGGTCGCCGGCCTTTCCTTTCTCCCGCAGCCGGGAAGCGGCGGCTTGAACCGGGCGCCTCCGCCCCGTTGGATTCCGCTTCCCGCTCCTCTTTCCACCATCGATTTTCCCATCCCATGCGCAACACCTGGCTCCAGACCCGCACAGCAGGCGTCCTCGCGCACATCTCCTCGCTCCCCGGAGCGCACGGCATCGGCAACCTCGGCTCGAGCGCACGCCGGTTCGTCGACTTTCTCGCCCGGACGGGATTTCGCCATTGGCAGATCTGTCCCCTCGGCCCGACGAGCTACGGCGATTCCCCTTACCAATCCTTTTCGAGCTTCGCGGGAAACCCCTACTTCATCGACCTGCAGGAACTTGTCGAACTCGGGTTGCTCACCGCGGACGAGGTCGCACCGCTCTCGCGGCTCCCGGTCGAGCGCGTGGACTATGCCGGCCTGTATGAACGGTTCTGGGACGTCCTCGCGTGTGCGCACCGCCGGTTTCTGGGCCGCGGGCGTCCGGACCTCGACGGATTCGGCAGTTTCGAGACCTTCGTCCGCGAGCAGAGCGAGTGGTTGCGTCCCTATGCGGACTTCATGGCGCTGAAGGCACGCTTCGGCGGCTTACCATGGATGCAGTGGCCGGCGGAAGTGCGCGGCTGGCATGAGGATCTGCGCGAGGCACTGCCGCAGGCGACGCGCGAGGAGGCCGAGAGACAGGAGTTTTATCAATACCTGTTTTTCGGGCAATGGTGGCGCCTGCGCGACTATGCACACCGGCAGGGCGTCTCCATCATCGGCGACATCCCGATCTTCGTGGCGCTCGACAGTGCCGACACCTGGCACAGCCGCCCCATCTTTCGCGTCGACGACAATGGTCAGCCGACCGTCGTGGCCGGCGTGCCGCCGGACTATTATTCCGAGTCCGGCCAGCTCTGGGGCAATCCTCTCTACGATTGGGACTACCTCGAGCGAACGGGCTTCGCCTGGTGGATCGACCGGCTTCGCGCGTCTTTCGAGCTCTTTGACATCGTGCGGCTCGATCATTTTCGAGGCTTCGATTCGTATTGGGAGGTCCCGGCTTCGGCCGCGGACGCCCGCACGGGCCGGTGGCGCCGCGGGCCCGGCATGAAGTTCTTCGATGCCGTGCGGCGGTCCCTGCTCCGCGCGCGCATCATCGCTGAGGACCTCGGCTATATCACCGAGGATGTCTTTCAACTGCGGCTGAAGGCCGGCCTGCCGGGGATGAAGATCCTTCAGTTCGCCTACGGACACGACGAGAACAACGTCAACCTGCCGCACTTCTACCCGCGCGAGAGCGTCGTGTATACAGGCACCCACGACAACAACACCATTCGCGGATGGCTGGCCTCGCTCGATGCGGAGACGCTGGCGC
The DNA here is from genome assembly GCA_003694825.1 of Verrucomicrobiota bacterium. Taxonomy (GTDB): domain Bacteria; phylum Verrucomicrobiota; class Verrucomicrobiia; order Opitutales; family Opitutaceae; genus J108. The sequence continues at coordinate 7,166 of RFJS01000099.1, forward strand.
GGGTGGACGACTATTTCGACCTGCGGGGCGA
>RFJS01000547.1 GCA_003694825.1 Verrucomicrobiota bacterium
CCCGGTCCGGCCCGGCGACCGGACAGGCCGCTTGGGGCTGGCCTGCGACGAGACGGCCCGGCTACGTTTCCCGGCATGACGTGGCTACCCATGGCCGTCGCGGCGGGCATCGTCCTGCGGCTGACGGCGCAGATCATCCTCTCCCTGCTCAATCTCGCCGAGTTGCGGCGCCATGCCGACGCCGTGCCCGAGACCTACGCCGGGTTGATGGACCCGCAGGCCTATGCCCGCGCCGTGCGCTACACCGAGGCGAAGGGACGCTTCGCGATCCTCGAACACGTGTGGGACGCGGCGGTGCTGGCCCTCGTGATCTTCACCGGTGTGCTGCCGTGGGCGTGGTCGGCATGGTCGGCAATCGCGGGAACGGCCGCGTGGTCCGGGGCGCTTTTCATCATCGCGCTCCTTGTGGCGCTCGCCCTTCCCGGTCTCCCGCTCGAGTGGTGGGCGCAGTTTCGCATCGAGGAGCGCTTTGGGTTCAACCGCAGCAGCATCGCGCTGTGGATCAGCGACAAGCTGAAGGGGTTGGTGCTGACCCTGGTCATCGGCTTTCCGCTGCTGTGGCTGCTGCTCAGTCTCGTGGCGTGGATGGGCGAGCGTTGGTGGCTGATCGGCTGGGCGGTTTTCATGGGTTTCCAGCTGCTCATGATCGTCATCTACCCGATGGTGATCCTGCCGTGGTTCAACAAGCTGACGCCGCTTCCGGAGGGCAGTCTGCGGCAGCGGCTGCTGGCGATGGCCGAGCGCGCGGGCTTCAAGGCTTCGACGATCCTGGTCATGGACGGGAGCAAGCGCTCCGGGCACTCCAACGCTTTCTTCACCGGGTTCGGGCGTTTTCGACGCATCGTCCTGTTCGATACACTGATCGAGCAGCTTGCGGAGGATGAGCTCGAGGCCGTGCTGGCTCATGAGATCGGGCACTACAAGCTCGGCCACATTCCCCGGATGCTCGCGGTTTCGGCCGCCTCTACCTTCATCGGATTCGCCATCATCGGGTGGGTGGCGCGGTCTGAGGCGTTTTTCCGGGCGTTCGGGTTTGCGGAGCCGAACCTGCCTGTGGCGTTTGTGCTCGTCGCTCTGCTGGGCGGGGTGGTGACTTTCTGGCTGAGCCCGTTGATCAACGCCCTGATGCGCCGGCACGAATACCAGGCCGACGCCTTCGCACGGAAACTGGTCGGCTCCCCGGAGCCCCTGAGCCGCGCCCTGCGAAAATTGACGAAAGAAAACCTTTCGAACCTCACGCCGCACCCGCTCTTCAGCGCCTTCTACTATTCGCATCCGACGCTGCACGAGCGCGAGGCGGCCCTGCACGCGGCGGATTCGTGAAACGCGCGGGCGCAACGGCAGGCATGGCGAGTGCCGCAGGGACACCCGTCTTCTGGATGGCCGCGCTGGCGCGCTTGCGTGCGATGCTGGCCGGGCGGGGCCGGGGCGGGTGGCTCGCTGTCGCGCTTCTGCTCGCAGTGAGCGCGTCAGCCGGCGAAGGCGAGGGGAGGCGTGCCAACGCCGCCGCGGCGACGGAGCGGGCCGTTTCCGCACGGGTGCGCGTGGCGACGTTGAACCTCGAAAACTATCTGCTCACCGACCGCGTCGTCGATGGGCGCTTCCGCCCGGATTACCCGAAGCCCGAGGCCGAGAAAGCGGCCCTGCGCAAGGTCATTCGGACTGTCGCCCCGGACGTCCTCGCCGTCCAGGAGATCGGAGGCGAAGCGTTTCTCGAAGAGCTGCGCGGAGATCTGGCCCGGGAGGGATTCGACCTTCCGCATGCGGCGTGGCTCGACGCCGCCGATCCCGACCGACATATCGCGGTGCTTTCGAAGATCCCGTTCAGCGAGGTGCGCTGCCATCGCGATGTGCGCTTTCGCTACTTCGATGGCGAAGCGTGCGTGAAGCGGGGGATGCTCGAGGTCTCCTTTCCCCCCGTGGACGACCTGCCGGCGTGGACGCTGTTTGTCGTGCATCTGAAAAGCCGTTACACCGAGCGAGAGGACGACCCTGCCTCACAGCTGCGGCGTGCCCGTGAGGCGCGTGCCCTCCGGGACATCATCCGGAAGCGCTTTCCGGATCCAACGAGGGCGCGCTACCTGATCGCCGGCGATTTCAACGACAGCCCCGGGGCCGCTCCGGTGCGCGCATTTTTGCGGTGCGGCGACGTGGAGCTGGGACGGCTCGTGCCCGCCGCTGATTCCCGGGGGGAGACATGGACGCACGTCTATCGCCGAGAGGATATCTATTCGCGGGTGGACTATCTGATCGCCGCGCCCGGCTTGTGGGCCCGGGTCGTGGGCGGCAGCGGACGCATCTTCGACGGCGAGGGCGCGCGCGAGGGATCGGACCATCGTCTGGTCTTTCTCGATCTCAGCACGGTTCCCGCCGGGCCGGCGGAGGAGTAGCTCGTTTCGTCGGCAACGGCGTGGGGCGTTGTGCCGCCCGGGGAGAGCCACGTGGCCCGTCTGAAGGCGGAGGGACACCGCAACCGGGTGGGGCAGCGAGGTTCGGCACGGGCAATAAAAACAAAAACCCCGGATCCACCTGGGATCCGGGGCCGAAAAGGGGAATCGATCGCGCCAGTGCCGCCGCTCAGCGGGCAACGACCGTCACCGGAACCGTGATCTCACCGAAGCCGGGGGCGGTGACGAACAGGGAACCCGAGCCCGGCTCGCCGCCCTGCACAGCCACATTGACCGAGCGCGCGCCCTCGGGAACGACCACTTCGGGCATGATCACACTCGCCGGGATGTCGGTGGTCACGTCGAGGACAAGACCGCCGGCCGGAGCCTCGGTCGGGATCGTGAAGACCAGCAGACGGCGCTCGCCGGTGGCGAGGTTCAGCGAGGACGGCGCCACGGTGAGGGCACCCTGGTCCACCCGGATCGTGCCGACGCTGATCCCGGAGCCCGGCTCACCCACGGTCACGGGATAGTTCCGACCGGCCGGAAGCGGCGGGACAACAAAGCTCAGCGAGTTCGACGAACGGAAAATTGTCTGCGCCGGCTGATCGCCCACATAGACGACATCCTGCGGCGTAAAGCCGCGACCGAGCACCGTCACCTGCGCGCCCACCGGCGCACGGCTCGCATCGAGCGAAAGCCCGTAGCGGTTGACCACAGAGAACCGATACAGCTCGGTGTAGGCTTCGCGGTTGTTCGTGCGGCCGTCGGAGGTCGTCTGATACGTGGCGATGAAGTAATAGGCGCCCTCGGTGCGGCCGGGCGGCAGGTGGTAGTCAAATTCCCAGAGATCGCCGCCGGCCGGGCTGGGCTTCATCGGGAAGACCTGCCCATCGATCACGATACTCGGCTGGATGCTGTCCCGGTTGACCACACCACCGCGGGGCTTGACCTCGGCGGTGAAGGTGTAGACCTGCGACGGGTTTTCAGAGAACGTCGCCGGGGTGCGATTGATGATCTTCACGTCGCAGCCGGTGAGAAAGAGCGCAGCGGCGGCGAGCGCGAAAAAAGTGGTCAGGTGCCTCGCGAGACGAGATTTGCGGAAGTCCATTTTCAGGAAAGAGTTGATGATCCGAACGCTATGGCTTTGGCAAACATAATCCCGACCGCCTTGCCAGACTACAATGTGAGTGATTTTGCGCCCGACAACCTCGGGATTTACGTGCACGGGCCGTTCTGCGCGCACACGTGCGACTTCTGCGCCTTTTACCAGGAGGAGCCGCGCCGTGAGGACATCCTCCGCTACCTCGAGACCATCGATCGGGAAATGGCGCTGGTGCCGCCGGAGCCGGCCGAGACGGCGTTCTGGGGCGGGGGCACGCCGGGGTTGCTCGCCGCCGGGGATCTCGAGCGGCTCGGCCGGATCCAGCTCCGGCACTTCGGAGCGCCCCGCCGCGAATGGTCGATCGAGCTCGCGCCCGGCTCGGTCAAAGCGGACAAGCTCGGTGTGTTGCGCGATCTCGGGTTTACCCGGGTCTCGCTCGGGGTGCAGAGTTTTTCCGAGAAGCTCCTCGAGCGGCTGGGGCGGCGCCACTCGCCGGCACAGATCCGCCGGGCGTGGGAGCTGTTGCGCGGGGCGGGCTTCGCCAGCATCAACATCGACCTGATGTTTGCCCTGCCCGGGCAGAGTCTCGAGGCGTGGCGGGACGACCTGCGCGCCGCCATCGCACTGGAGCCGGATCATCTTTCGACCTACTGCCTCACTTTCGAGGAGGACACGGCCCTCTTCGTCCAGCTATCCGAGGGCAAGGTGCGGCAGGACGACGAACGCGACCGCGCCTTCTACGAGACGACCTGGGAGATGCTCGGCGAAGCCGGATTCGAGCACTACGAGATCTCCAACTACGCCCGGCCGGGCCACCGCTGTCTCCACAACATCAACACCTGGCGCATGCACCGGTGGCACGGTTTCGGCCCCTCGGCCGCGAGTCAGGGGCGGGACTGGCGTGGGACGAATCCGCACGACCTGCGCGCCTGGAGCGACGATGTCGCTCACGGACGCCGGGCCACTCAGGAGAGGACCTTGCTCACGGCGGCGCAGCTCGTGGAGGATGCGCTGATCTTCGGTCTTCGCATGAATGAAGGGGTGCGGCTCGCCGACCTTGCGGAGCGGTTTGGCGCGGCGGCGCTCGCACCGTTTCGCCCCGTGCTTGCCGCGCTCGTCGCCGACGGTCTCCTCGAGCACGACCCAGAGGGCGATGTCGTGCGGCTCACGCGGGAGGGGCGTCTGCTCGCCGATGCCGTGGGCGAGGCTTTGCTCGGGGCCGGGGAGAATCGCACCGGATGATTTCATGCTGGAAGCGCCGCCGCCTCGGGGGCTTTATCCTCGGCCAGTGCCGCTTTTGATCTCCAGTTTCCGGGTGTTGGGGCGATGTGCGGGCCGGCCAGCGCTTCGTCGGGCCGGCACCTGGCTCCTCGCGCTTGTCGGGGCGCTCACACTCGCGGGTTGTGCGACGACCGGGACCGGCGAGAAGGACTTTGAGCCGGTCGTGGCGCG
>RFJS01000548.1 GCA_003694825.1 Verrucomicrobiota bacterium
GAAAGCAAGCCCACTGACGCGGCTCATTTGAAGGCCGACACAGAAACAACCCGTTGTAAACCGCGCCTCCCGGTTGTCACCCGACATCGGGAAAGCTCGTTTCCGCTGCCTGGAATTTTCGAGGTTTTCCGCAGGGACAACGGGATGCTTGGAACCAACGTCGGAAACTGAGAATGCGCGATCGATTGTAACGACGAAAGTCCCGACGGTCGTCGCCGCGTCGGCTCTTCCCGCCATGACCGCGCGGCGGGAATCGTCACCGGCACGAAAGTCCCGCATGCTGAAAGCACGTCCGAATGTCATCAATCACATCGATAAGCCAGAAAACACCGGCGCGCGTGCGCCACGCCCGACAACCCGGATCGTCGTCCGCGACCGGTGGCGCAACCTTTCAGTCATGGACTGAGTCCGAAGAGTCGTAAATTCATGTTCCGCCGCATTGTCCTCGCCCGTGTCGATCACCCGGCCAACGCCAACATCCGGCAGCGCTACCGCATCGAAGAGGCGGCCTGGGCCGCACACCCCGATTTTTCCGACGAGGAATCTTTCCTTGCGACCTTCCAGCGGCGCTTCCGGCTCGAGCGTTCGGCCACGATCACGCTCCACGTCACCGCCGACCAGCGCTACCACCTGCGGCTCGACGGAGAATTGATCTCCCGCGGGCCCGACCGGTGCGACGCCGCGCACTGGGCGTTCGCCACACTCCAGGGCGAACTGGATGCCGGTGAACATGTCATCGAAGCGGATGTCCTGTGGCTGGCTGAACACCGTCCCTATGCACAAGTGGCCGTGGAGCCGGGCATCCAGCTTGCGGCTGAATTGCCCGAGGGATTGGAGCCGATCGACACTGGTCATCCGGGATGGCGGGTACGCGGCTGCCGACTGAAAGATCTGCGAGCGCCTCTGCCGCACACGTTTCACGTATGCGGCCCCGGGTTCAACCTCGACGCTGAAGACTTGTTGCGTCCGCCGCGCTGGTGCGAACCTCGCCTCACGAAACGACGCTGGTGGGGGAATGGCACTGTCCAGCCCGGCCGCCGCCTCGATCCCTCGCCGCTGCCGGAACAGCTCTGGAAGCCGCGTCCGCTCGGACGGGTGCGCGCGCTGCGCCAAACCGTGGAACCGGCCCGGCCGTGGCGTGAATCCGAGCACACCGTGCCCGCGGCCTGGCAGGCACTGGCCGAGGGCACCGCGCCTCTGACCGTGCCTCCGCACCGCTCTCTCGAGGTGCTTTTCGATCTCGATGACTACGTCTGTGGCTACCCGCACCTCGAGGCCACCGGAACCGGCGCCGCGATCGAATGGCTGTGGGATGAGAGCCTCTATCTCGAGCTTCCTCCCGGGAGCGGCGCCAAGGGCAACCGCGATGTGATCGAGGGCAAGTATTTCCGGGGATTTGGAGACCGGTTCATCCTCGCTGAAGAACGCGACGGGGCGCTGGCGCCGCCGTGGTGGCGCGCGGGACGCTACCTGCTCTGGCGCGTGACGACCGGGGCGTCCGAACTGAGGATCCATCGGGCCTGGATCGCGGAAACCCGTTACCCGATCAACGTCGAGGCGGCAATCGAGCTGCCGGGCGAGCGGCTTGCCCGGAGTCTGCCGGTCCTCAGCCGCGGGCTCGAAACCGGCGCGCATGAAACCTTTGTCGATTCCCCGTTCTACGAGCAAATGATGTATGCCGGCGACACCCGGCTGACCGCCCTGTGTCTCTATTCCCGGATTCGGGATGACCGGCTGCAACGGCGTGCCCTCGAGCTGTTCGATTGGTCGCGCCACGTCAACGGCTGGCCCGCCGGCCGCTACCCGAGCCTGCCGCACCAGATCATCGGTCCGTTCGGCCTCATCTGGGTGTTGATGGTCCGCGATTACGCCTGGTGGCGCGAGGACCCGCCATCGGTCCGCGCCACAATGCCGGCGGTCCGCGACGTGCTCGAGCGATGGCTCGATCTGCGGCAGGGAAACGGCCTGGCGGTGGCGCCTCCCGGGTGGAGTTACATGGACGTCGCCGAGGGCTGGATTCGCGGCATCCCGCCCGGCTGCGATGCCGACGGCTCCGCTTCGATCAATCTCCTGCTCGTTCTCGCTCTCGAAGCGGCCGCCGAACTCGAAACCCACTTCGGCGAGCGCCTGCTCGCGACCCGCTGGACGGCGGCCGCCGAGGACATCTTCTCCGCGCTCGGCGTCACACACCGCGATCCCGCAAGCGGGGCCCTGCGGGAATCGATCGCCCCGGAAACGTGGTCCGAGCACGCCGCCGCCCTGACGCTGCTCACCCACGCCGCCGCCGCGGGCGAACGCGCCGCGGCGCTGCGGCTCCTGCTCAACCCTCCGCCCGGCACGGCCCGGGCCAACGTCTATTTCCAATTCTATGTTCACGCGGCCCTGCTGGCGGCACGACGCGGCGACCTCTTCCTGCAGCGGCTCGAATTCTGGCGAAGCTTGCGCGAAAACGGGTTCCGCACCCCGCCCGAATATCAGGAAGACAACTCCCGTTCCGACTGCCATGCCTGGACCAGCCACGTGCTCCACCATCTGCACAGCGGCACGGCGGGCATCCGCCCCGCCGCCCCGGGATTTCGCCGGGTGCGGGTGGATCCACAACCCGGCAGCCTGCCGTGGTTGCGCGCGAGCGTCGTCCATCCCCGCGGCGAAATCCGCCTCGACCTCACCTTCGGATCCGATGGCGCCGTCGAGGGCGAAATCCTTCTCCCGCCCGGGACGCCCGGGGACTGGCACTGGCGCGGCACGGTGCGTTCACTTCTCCCGGGCGCCAACCCCATCCACGAACCGCCTTCGCGCCGTCCCGCATGATCGTGCACGCGACTCACCTCCGCCATTGCTTCCTCGTGACCCTGGCCGCCGCGACGGCGGCCGGTCCGATCGCCCTCGCCGCCGAACCCTGGAGCCAGATCGTCCGCGTCGATCCCGCACGCCCCAGCCACTTTGCCCGGGAAGACGGTTCGCCGGTTTTCATCTTCAACAAAACGGCCTGGTTCTACTTCGTCACACCCGATCCGGAAATCGTCCTCGATCGGGCGGAGCGTCTCGGGACGAACGTGCTGCGGGTCGGGCTCGAGTGCCGCTATTACGAGAAGCGGCTGGGCTGGGACGCCTGGCCCTGGGGCGGGACGAGGGAAGCCCCGGATTACACGACCTTCAATGAAACCTATTGGGCCGCCGTCGAAGCGCGGCTGACCCGCGCCGGCGAGCGCGGCCTGGGCATCAACCTGACCCTGTTCACCAGCCTTCACCTCCCGGACGAGCCCGACTCGTTCGCAACCATCCGACCGTATCTCGAGCGCGTCCTCGCCCGCCTGGCCCCACACCCGAACATCTTTTGCTGGGAAATCCACAACGAACACATCGCCAACCCGAATTTCCAGCGAGAGGTGGCCCGGTTCCTCCGCGAGCGGGATCCGGCGCGGCGGCCGGTAATCACCAGCAACGGCACCACGGACACCCCGATCTGGCCCGAGGCGCCCTGGCTCGACCTCGCCGTGGTGCACCACTGCACCGGCAACCAGCCGGCCTACGACCTCCGAGATTGGTACCTTGCCATCGCCCGCAACACGCGCGCGTTCGGAAAACCGGCTTACAACAACGAAACCGGACGCGAGCGCCGCCACCGCAACGACGACCCGGTGCATCGACGCAAACAGCTCTGGATCGCCGCCGCGGCCGGGACCTACACGACGTGGCATTCGTGGGACGGATGCGAAGGGATCGCCGATCCGGAATACGTCGCACCGGGGGAACCGTTCGTGCGCCCCTTCGCCGATTGGTGGCGCAGCCAGCCGTTTGCCGATGTCGCCCCCGCGCACAGCGTGCTGCAAGTGGATGGCGAGCCGGCTTTGCGAGACGAGGTCATCCCCGTCGTGCTCGCCACGCCGACGCGCGACGTCGTCCTGGCCTACCTCTTCACCCGCTCGGGCGGCCGCGCCATCGCCGATGCACAGGCCCGGCTGCGGCTGCCGGCCGGCGAGTATCGGATCACCTGGTTCGATCCGGCGATCGGGCAGGCGCGTGGCGCGGCCACCAGAGTCGCGGCGGCCGGGCTGCACCGGTCCATCCTGATCGACCTTCCCGGTTTCACCGATGATCTCGCGCTGCGCATCGATCAGGAACGGGCCGACGATCCCGTTCCGATGCCCGGCACGGGGTGACGCCATCCCGCAACCATTCTCCCGCCATGACGCCAACATCGCATCCCCTACCAGCCTTCGCTCCCGGCTTCCCTTCTCCGGCAGCCGTCTATCCGCTGCCGACAGTCGCGCCGGCTTCCGTTGCCGACGGGCCGCCGGAATCCTGGGACGCCTGGCACGTGTCCGGCATTCGCCAGCCCGTTCTCGGCCACTACCCCGCGCCCTCGCCTGTTCCGGGCCACGGCGCCCTCATCATCTGCCCGGGCGGCGGCTACCGGATGCTTGCCATCGAGCACGAGGGGATCAACGCCGCACAACTCGCCAACCGCCTCGGCATCGACGCTTTCGTGCTCAAATACCGTCTCGCCGACCACCCCGCGCCCGCCGCGCTCCGGGATGCCGCCGCCGCCGTGCGTCTGGTCCGGCAGCTCGCTCCCGATCTCGGCCTGGCTCCGACGCGCGTCGGGATGGCCGGCTTCTCCGCCGGCGCGCATCTCGCCGCCACCACCGCCGCCCTGCACGATCACGCGGCGGCGCTTTCCGGCACCTCCGCCGACTCGGTTTCCGCGCGGCCGGACGCCGTCGCCCTGATCTATGGTGTTCTCGACCTGCTGGCTCCGTGGCGGCATGCCGGCTCCGCCGAAGCCCTCCTCGCTTCCGCACAGGTTGCGGATCCGTTGACGCTCCTTTCGCCCTGCCGGCAGGTCAGCCCGCGATTCCCTCCCGCCTTTCTCGTGCACGCCGCCGACGACGACGTCGTGCCGGTCGAAAACAGCCTCACCTTCGCCGAGGCGCTGCGCCGGGCGGGCGTCCCGGCCGAGCTTCACATCTACCCTGCCGGCGGACATGGGTTCGGCATCAAGGCGGACCTGCCCCCCGCTGTCGCGGCCTGGCCGGAGCCGTTTGCCGCCTGGCTGCGCGCCCACCTCGGTCCCCCCCGGTCCTGATCGCCGGCAACGGGTTGCGCCGGATTGGCGACACAGCGAACTCGCCGTTCCGACCCGGCAACACTCAAAAAGGGCAGACCCGGGGACGCGTTTCCCGCGCACGATGATTCCTCCGGTCTACACTCTCCATGCCTGATACGACTGACCTCATCGCCTCCCTCCCGACCCGTCCGGTCCGGGCCGTGCTCGACACCGATACGTTCAACGAAGTGGACGATCAGTTCGCGCTCGCCCATGCCCTGCTCTCCCCTGAAGCCATCACTCTCGAGGCCGTCTACGCGGCTCCCTTCGTAAACGTGCGGGCGGCGGATCCTGCCGAGGGCATGGAGCGGAGCTACGAGGAGATCGAGCGCGTCCTCTCCCTGCTCGGCCGCAGGCCGAAAGGCGGCGTTTTCCGGGGCTCGACACGTTGGCTGACCGGCTCCCGGGGCCCGGTGGAAAGTCCCGCCGCCCACGACCTGATCGCGCGCGCCCACATCCCCGCCCCCCCCCTGCATGTGATCGCCATCGGCGCCCCCACCAACATCGCTTCAGCCCTGCGGCTGGACCCATCGATTGCGCAACGCATCGTCGTCGTCTGGCTTGGCGGCCATGGTTTCCACTGGCCGGATACCCGGGAATTCAACCTCATGCAGGATCCGGACGCCTCCCGCACGCTGCTGGAATCCGAGGTGCCGCTCGTCCTGCTGCCGTGCATGGGTGTCGTGCAGATGCTGGCGACCACGCTACCCGAACTTGAGTTTCACCTAGGACGGGCGGAGGGAATCGCCCGCTTCCTCTACGAGCGGGTGCGCGATTTTCCCGACAAGCCCGACGACGCCTCGTGCTGGCACAAGGTGATCTGGGATCTCGCCGCCACCGCCTGGTTCGTCAACCCGGAGTGGTGTCCCTCGGAACTGCGCCCCGTCCCCCGGCTGCGGGATGACCTCACGTGGGATCACGAGGCCCAGCCGGGGAAGATCATCCGCTACGTCCGCGAAGTCCGCCGCGACCCTGTTTTCCGGGACATTTTCAACAAACTGCTCCACGCCGCTCCCGCGCCATGAATACAGAGCGTCCTGTCATCCCCCCCGAAACACGATCGCGCCGGATCAAGGTCGGCGTCGTCGGCTGCGGCGTCGTCGCCACAGCCTACTATCTGCCCTATCTGCGCCGCCAGCCGGACGCGGAAATCGTCGCCGTCTGCGACACCCGGCCCGCCCGCACCGCCGCCTGCGTCCGTCTTTTCGGAGCGAAGGAGGCCTACTCGGACTACTACGAGATGATCCGACGGGCCGACATCGAATGCGTCTTCATTCTCACCGCTCCCGGCACGCATGTCGATTTCACGCTCGCCGCGCTCGAGGCCGGAAAGCACGTGCTGCTGCAGAAGCCGATGGCGCTCGACCTCGCCGGCGCCGAACGCATCGTCGAAGCGACCCGACGAACCCGGCTCAAGGTCCTCGTCGAGCCCTCGGACCACTCGCCCATCGACCCGGTTTACGCCCATCTGCGCGACCTGATCCGCAAAGGCGTGCTCGGCGAGCCCTACTACTTCAACCTCATGCCGAAGGGGCCCGAACACGAACACCCCTCCCTCGGCGGCAATCCCTACGGCGAGGGCGCCTTCTACGCCAAAGACAGCGGCGGCATCCTCTTCGATTTTCCCTACGGGCCCACCCAGATCGTCACGCTGCTGGGACCTTGCAAACGCGTCTCCGGCAACGCCCGCTGCGCCAAACCTGACCGCGCCATCGTGGACGACCGGCACTACGACGCCTTTCTCGAGCAATGCACCGATCCCGACGCGTGCAATTACTGGACGCTCGTCTCCAGTCTGCCACGCGATCGTCCGGTGCAAATGCAGGCGCCCGACACGGTCTTCTGCACCTACGACCTCGCGGAGGGCTGGCATGGCGTTTTCCATACGCCGCGGATCTTTCTGCCGACGCTCAAAGGCACGTCCTACGGGGATTTCCAGGCTTTCGGCACCGAGGGCAACCTCGTCTTCGGCGCGGGCTACCGCGCCTCGATCATCTCGCATCATCGCGCATTGCTGCCCCACGTCGACGACGACGGCTGGTACCACATTCCCGAGACCGCCGACTGGTCCAGGGCCACCTGGCCGATCCCGCCGGAGGGGGCATTCAACTACTACCACGAATCCACCCGCCACCTGCTCGACTGCATCCACGACGACGTCGACCCGATCGTCAACGTCGAGTGGGGCCGGCACATCACCGAAATGATGTGGGGCGCCATCGAGTCGTCCCGCACCGGCCGCGTCTATCACATGACCACCACCGTGGACTGGTAGCCGCGTCCTCCCCGGCGCGGCGCCACCCGCACCCCCTGCTGCGCTACCCCGCGATGCAACCCCCAATTCGACTCCGATGGCGACACGGCTTGATGCCGCTCGTGCTTGCCACCTCGCTTGCCGGTTCCGCGAATGCGCAACCCGCCCGCCCGGAAGATGCCTTTCTCTGGCCGGAGGCCGGGGCCGTTTTCACCGAAAACATTCGACTGATGACCGGTGATGACTGGCGCGTGACCGACCCGGGCGCAGCCCGTTTCTACCCGGAAGCCGTGCGCAACTTCCTGCCCAACCCGCGCCTCGACCTGCCCACCGATTTCGCGGGAGGGCGGCCGACGGCCGCGGCCCTCATCATCGACTACTGGTCGGGACACCCCGGCACCGTCGACAAGCGGGTGCGCCTCAACGACGGCCCCTGGCTTCCGCTCGAAGACGGCCTCGCCGGCATCGCCGCCGAGGAAAGCCACAAGGCGGTCGCCCAGCACAACCCCGTGCTGCCGTGGCCGATCGATCGCCTCAACGACGGCACGAACACCATCGAGGGCAGCTGCGGCCCCAACGGCTTCAACTGGGGACAGTGGGGATGGAACGCCGTGCTGCTGCGGGTATTCCTCGATCCGGAAACCACGCCCCCCCATCCCGCGAGATTGAACGTTCCCGACAGCGACGGCCAACTGCCCGAACAACCGGTCCTCGCAATCGATGCTCCCGAGACAGCGCCCGCGATCACGGAAGTGCGCTTCTACGCGCGCTGCGCCGAGGCGCCGGATTGGGATGGCGACGGCCGTTTCGGTGGCTGGCAGGGTTTTTTCCATGCCGGTGCCTGGGAAGCGCACATCGGCACCATCACCCGCCCGCCGTGGCGCCAGCGCTGGGACACGACCTGGCTGCCTGACCAGCCGCCCGGCGGCATCGCCCTGGTCGCTCACGTGCGCGACGCTCGCGGCGTCTGGACCGTCACCCCCGTCGTCGATGGGCTGTCGCTGCTCCGGGACGGGCGTTCGGTGACGATGCACCGGCCCCATCGCGTCATGCCGTTCTTCTGGGTGCGCGACGGTCGCGTGAAGAGCGCCGTCATCCCGGTGCCGTTGGACACCGAGCTGCGCTCCGTCCGGGCGGCCCGTCTGCACATCCGCGGCTGGAACCTCCGCAACAACGAACAGGCGTTCACGCCGATGCGGATCAACACCGGTCCATGGCTGAGCTGCGTCACCGGCCGCGATCATGGATTCAGCCAGCATCTCTTCGCCATCGATCCCGCTCTGTTGCAGGCCGGCGACAACCTCGTCAGCTTCACCTCGAGCACGCGCCACCATGGCGCCGAAATCCTCTGGCCCGGGCCGACGCTGCTCCTCGAGCACGATCCCACGCCCCCCCGCCCCCTGCCCGGCGGCAAATCGGGACACGTCCCGTAAATTTTGCGTCATCAGCTTCGCGATCCTGCCGAGAGAAGATCACACTGCCAAAAGGCCGCGCCGATCTCCCCGAGCCTGAAACGCCATCAAGCCCATGCCCGCCCGTTCCGTGAAAACGCCTGACAAGCCACGCTCCTCCAAACGCCACGACGGCCGCTTGAGCGCCCTGCTTCCAGCCATTCTCTTCGTCTCCGCCATCCATGCCTCCGCGGCCACCTACCACGTGGCGCCGGGAGGGGACGACACCAACCCGGGAACGTCCGACGCTCCCTGGGCGACGATCGCCAGGGCGGCCGACACCCTCCAGGCCGGTGATACCGTCATCATCCGCGGTGGGACCTATCCAATCACCGAGCCGATCGTTCCGAAAAATTCCGGCACCCCGGATAATTGGATCCACTACGTGGGCGCTCCCGGCGAAACGGTGATCATCGATGCGAACGACCGATTCGTCGACTCCGGCACCAGCCTGCGCGACGAGGGCGCCTTCCAGATCGAGGGCCGCGTCTATCTGCGGATCGTCAATCTCGAGATACGCAACTCGCACAACGCCGGCTTCATGATCCGCGGTGCTCCGCCCGCCGACGATCGTCCGGAAACCCTCTCCGAAACCCATCACATCGAACTGCTCGCCTGCCGCACGAGCGGGACCTTTTCCTCCGGCATCGGCGCGTGGTTTGCCGATCACATCCGCATCCTCGGATGCACCGTGGAGGGCGCCAACGACCCCGCCCTGCGACAGCCGGCCCCCAACGACGCGACCGGTCCCCACGAGGCGCTCACCATCGCCCGCTGCCGCTACTTCGAGGTCGGCTGGAATCATGTCCTCGACGGATTCAAAGAGGGCATCAACGTCAAGGGCGTCTCCCGCGACGGACTCGTCCATCACAACACCGTGCACGGTCACGCCCGGCAGGGCCTCTACGTCGATGCCCGTCTCGGCCCCTACCCGCCCATCCCAGGCCTGAGCCGGACTGAGCACCTGACCTTCGCCCACAACCTCTCCTTCGACAACGAATGGGGCATGGCCATCGCCGCAGAAGAAACATCCGGCCAGCTCTACGACCTCGTCGTGGTCGGCAACCTTTTCGTGAACAACCGCGGTTCCGGCCTGTTTTTCGCCACCTGGGCAGAGCAGGGGCCGATGGAAAAAATCACCCTCGCCCACAACGCGGCCGTTGGAAACGGCTCCGCGGGCCATTGGGCGGGCGTGACCGGCGGTTTCGATCTGCGCTCGGCCAACGTCACCGATGTCGCGCTCATCAACAACCTCGCCGCCTTCAATCACGACTTCGGAATCGGCACCTTCGCCGATCCCACGACCGAATCCGCCGCGCTCGCCGATCGCGGCATCACGGTCAGCCACAACGCCGTTTTTCCGTCCACGGACGTCCACCACGATGGCGGAGCAGGCTTCGGCCCGTTGCACAGCAACGACGGCCTCGAGGCCATCACTGCCGATCCGCGGCTCATCGCGCCGGCGATCGGCTACTTCCAGCTCGAGCCCGACTCCCCCGTCCTCGCCCCGCCCGCCTCGCTCGCCCCGCTCCCCGATCCGGGCGAGCTTCCCCACCCGTTCGCGGCATTGCCCTCCGCCCGCGGCGCTCTCGGGTCGGAGGTCAGCCAGGCGCACCCCGTCATCGCCGTCGAGCCCGCCGGCGACGAAGCTGCTGTCATCCTTTGGGCCGCCCCGCCCCAGAGTATCGGAGGACTGGAGACATCTGCCACACTGACCTCCTGGCAGCTCGCCGCCGTCCAGAGCCCGGCGTTGACAGTGTCCGGCGTCAAAGTCGTCTCCCCTCCGGCCGGCACCAACCTTTTCGTGCGTTGGCGCACGGAGGATGCCTCGCCCTTCCGCAGCGCTCTCGCCGCCCTGGAGCCACAACCTTCCGGCCGTCTATTCAATCTCTCCACCCGCGGGCGTGTCATCGACGACACCCGCATCATGATCGCGGGCTTCGTCCTCAAAGGCGCAGGGAATCGCGAGGTTCTCATTCGCGCGGCCGGACCGACCCTCAGCGATCCCCTCGGCGTCGCCAACGCTCATCCCGACCCGGCCGTGATCGTGTTCGACTCCGCCGGCGTTGCGATTGCCGTCAACGATGATTGGACACCCGCGGAAGTAGGCGACATGGCCGGCGCCTTCGGCGCTTTCGACTTTCAGCCGGACTCCCGCGACGCCGCCCTGCGGCTCACCCTCGCCGAGGGGCCCTACACCGCGCATGTCCTCGGCGCCGGCGACGGCATCAGCCTGGTGGAAATCTACACCGGCGACACCGGGCCGGCTCTGGTCAATCTCTCCACCCGCGGGTGGGCCGGGCGCGGCGACGAGGTCATCATCCCCGGCATCGTTGTCAGCGGTGGCGGCCGGCAGCTTCTCATCCGCGCGGCCGGACCGGCGCTTGCCGAGGCGCTTCCGAACGCGCTCGCCGATCCGCAACTCAACATCCTTGACGGAGCGGGCACGCCGATCATCGCCAACGATGATTGGGAAGA
>RFJS01000549.1 GCA_003694825.1 Verrucomicrobiota bacterium
GCGCCCTGAAACTGCACGACGAACAGGCTCCAGAATCCGCGCTTCCATTGGGGATGATCCTGCTCGTCATTCATGGCGGGAATAGAAAAGCACGAATTGTCCGCAAAGCGATAATCGAATGCCCGTGCCCGGCCATCGACTCAAACGATATCCCTGCCGTTTACCGATTATTGATCACTGATTTCCACCCACTGACCACCTGCGCTCTTGCCCGGACTGGGCCGAGCGGAAAAGATGCGGCCGCTTGATGAAATACTACTACCTGTTTCCACTCCTCAGCAGTTGGTTTTACGTGGCGGGGGTGATGTTCATCAAGCAGTGCTCGGCGCGCGGAGTGGGCATCTGGCGGATCACATTTGTTTCCAATCTCGTCTCGGCGGTGATGTATGTGCCGCTGGTGTTCGTGCCCGGAGATTGGCCCTCGCTGGCGCGCCTCTGGGAGCCGGCCCTGGCGGCCTGCCTGTTCATCGGTGGGCAGGCCTTCACGTTCATCGCGTTGCAGAAGGGCGACGTGAGCGTGGCCACGCCGGTGCTGGGCCTCAAGCCGGTGATCGTGGCGCTGTTTGTGGTGGGCATTCTGGGCGACGAGATCCGCCCGGCGCTGTGGGCGGCGGCGGGGATGAGCGCGGCCGGGGTGGCGATGCTCAACGCCCGGGGGCAGAGCGGGCGGCATCATCATGTGCTTTCCACCATCGTGTTGTCGTTGCTGGCGGGGAGCTGTTTTTCATTGTTCGACGTGCTCGTGCAGAAGTTCTCCGGGACCTGGGAGATTCAGCGGTTTCTCCCGGCCATGTTCGGTTTTGTGTCGGTGTTTTCGCTGGCGTTTGTGCGCTGGTTTACCGGTCCGCTGCGGGGGATTCGGCCGGAGGCCTGGAAGCCGCTCGGATGGGGCTCGTTTTTTCTGGGACTGCAGGGGCTGGTGTTCATCAGCACGGTGGCGGTTTATGGGGATGCCACGGCGTTGAACATCATCTTCAGCTCGCGCGGGCTCTGGAGCGTGGTGGCGGTGTGGTGGCTGGGGCACTGGTTCGGCAACACGGAGCGGGACGCGGGCGGTCGGGTGCTGGGGTTGCGGCTGGCGGGCGCGCTGGTGATGCTGGCGGCGATTGCGCTCGTGTTGGTGTGAACGGAGGACGTGAGTTTGTCGAGGTGGCAGCGGGCGAGATCGGTGGAGGTAATTGCATCTGCTCGCTCACGCTCGCTGCTACGTGTTGTCGGGGTCGGGGAATTCGGCTTTGAAGTCGGGGGAGACTTCGATGATTTCCCAGGTGTGATCGTGGAGCTGGCGCACGGTGGCCAGATGCTTTTTGCGCAGGGGACCAAGCTGCGCGGGCGGAATCATCGAAAGACTGGGGCGACCCTTTGAATCTTCATACAGGTAATAGGTCTGCCCGATCACCGGCACGAATTTCATGTCGCACTGGTAAATGCGATAAGAGACCGCCGCGCGGTTGCGGATTTCCTTGGCCTGGCGGGCGAGGGTCTCGACCTGTCCGTAGATCTGCTTGAGCTGGCTCTGCACCTGCTCCTCCATCGCGGTGATGGCGATGCCCTTGGCCTGGCCGATGTCCTCGGGCTTGACGGGAAAACCTCCACGCATGTGCGCGTAAGGCAGCAGGCTGAGGATTTCGTCGTCGGGCGCGGCGTCTGTGGGCTTTTCTGGCACGGCGCTAAGAATGGCTCAAAACCGGTGAGATGCAACGGGGCAGGGGACGGCGACCCGGGCGCGGAGCATTCCCAGGCTCACAGCATGTGGCAAAACATCGCGTCCCGCAGCTTGGGCTCAAACCAAGTGCTCTTGGGCGGCATCACCCCGTCCCGGTCCGCAATCGCCATCAAATCCTCGATGCGGGTCGGAAACATGGAAAAGGCGCAGGCAAAATCGCCGCTGTTCACAATGCGCTCCAGCTCGCCCGTGCCGCGAATGCCGCCGATGAAAGCGATGTCCTCGCTGGTGCGGGGATCGGCGATGCCGAACAGCGGCTCGAGAACATGTTTCTGCAGCAGGGAAACATCCAGACTCTCGAAGGGATCGTCGGTGGCGGTCAGCTCGGGTTTGAAACGCAGACCGCGCCATTGGCCGTCCAGATAGAGTCCCAGCTCGTGTTTGGCGGCCGGCTCCGGCGCGCCGCCTGTGGTGATATCGAAGACCCCCGAGAGCTTCTCCAGCAACTGCCCGGGCGTGTGACCGTTGAGATGCCTGAGGGCCCGGTTGTAGGCCAGGATCTGCATCTGGTCGTGCGGAAAAATGACCGTAAGAAACCACGGACTGTTCCCGGCTCCCTGCCGCGATTCGAAGACGCGCGCCGCGGCCGCGCTGCGGTGGTGTCCGTCGGCAATGTAAGTGTTGGGGATGGCCGCGAACTGGCCGGTGATGAATTCAATGTCCGCCGGATCGCTCACCACCCAGGCAGTGTGACGGACCTGATCGGGCGCGGTGAAATCGACTTCCGGTTCCGCCGCGGTTTTGCGCGCGACGAATTCGTCCAGCGCCGGCACGGAACGATAGGTGAGGAAGACCGGTCCGGTCTGGGAATTGAGCGCCTCGATGTGGCGGACGCGGTCGTCCTCCTTCTGCGGGCGGGTGAACTCGTGTTTTTTGATGATGTTGCGCTGGTATTCCTCGCAACTGGACACCGCCACCAACCCCACCTGCGAATGCCCGCCCATGACCTGGCGGTAAAGGTAGTAGCAGGGTTTTTCATCCTGAAAGAGCACGCCGTCGTCGATGAGTCTGCGGAGATTTTCGGCGCCCTTGGCATAGACGGCGTCCGAATACACATCCGTGCCGGGCGGCAGGTCGATCTCGGGTTTACTGACGTGGAGAAAGCTCAGGGGATTGCCCTCGGCCATCTGGCGGGCCTCGTCGGAGGACATGACATCATAGGGCAGTTCGCAGACTTGTTCGGCCAGCTCGGGTCGGGGCCGCAGCGCGGCAAAAGGTCGTATGGTCGCCATAAGCGCCGCGCACGATAAGGACAGCCCCC
>RFJS01000550.1 GCA_003694825.1 Verrucomicrobiota bacterium
GAGCGCATGCGCTACTACCTTGAGGTCTTTCAGTGGAAAGACGTTCCCGCCTGCCTTATCTACAACAGCCGTCCCCTGGCAGCAAGCGAGCCCCTGCCGGCCACCCGGCGCAATGGCCACGTGATTATTCAAGGCTCATTGCGTGCGGATCTGAATTTCATCAAATACCTCGCAGAACGCGACCGTGCTCGCCCCCATATCGACGTCTATGGATTTCTCCAGGATCACGACCCGGCACGAGCCATTCTGCTCGATCGGGAATCCGCAAAGCGGAACGGCTACACCTACCGTGGTTTTGTCGACAACGAGACCGTGAGCCAGCGGCGCCGCCAGTATGCATTCTCTTTCGTCAGCTGGAACCCGACGACCTTTGATACACTCCACGCCTGCCCGAATAAATTCTTCGAATCCATCGCCGACGGTGTTCCGCCGATCGCCGCCCCCCATCCCCAATGCCGCGAGATCATCGAAAAGTTCGACTGCGGCATTCTCCTGAAAGACTGGTCACTGGAGGCCTTTCTCGAGGGACTCGATACGGCCCGGCGCATCTATGGGACGCGCCGCTACCGCCAGCTCGTCGCCAACTGCCGCCACGCTCACGAGACGGAGCTGTGCTGGGAAAGACAGTTCAGCCGCATCCGCCGCAGACTGCCGCGCGCCACCCCGCCTTCGGGTGCGGGGAAGCGGCCGCGCCTTGTCCTGCTCGACCCGACACTTCGAGACGAGGTTGGCCATCACTACCACTACGCGCGTCATGTTCTCGACGGAGCACGCCGTCTCGGTTTCGAAACAGTGATCGCGACCAATCGAGCCCTCGAAGTCCACATCCCCGAGGCCGACCGGCTCCATCCTGTCTATTGGTATGATTTCTGGGGGCGCAATATCAGCATCCCGGGAAAACCGGTCGCCGCGGATGCGAGTGCGCATTTCGTCGAAACGACCCGGAGGCTCCTGGCTGCGGAAACCCTTGGCCCGAACGATGAGGTTTTCGTCCCCAACATATCGGACACCGATCTGGCCGCGCTGAGTGATTGGCTTCTGGCGCTTCCGGAGGGAAAGTCGCCGCGGTGGCATCTGTTCATTCGCCACGACCTCCCGAAAACAGGCGGCACGAGCCGAATCACCTCGATGCAGGCGCTCGGCGGCGGCCGTTCGCGGGTTCCGGTCACCTTCTATACGGACACCGCCGAACTCGCGGCACAACACGAGTCCGCTACCGGCGTACCCGTCACAGTCCTTCCGATACCTGTATCGGCCGAACCCCTGCGGAAACCCCGCAAACGGAGCCGCCGCCCATGGCGGGTCACCTACCTCGGCGACGCCCGCACCGAGAAGGGCTATCCCCTGCTCCCCGCGATCGTCCGGGAGTGCGCCGATCTGATCACCTCGGGCATCCTCTCCTTTCA
>RFJS01000100.1 GCA_003694825.1 Verrucomicrobiota bacterium
GAGCAGCACCGCGATCTGCGTCCGGGCGTCCGGAGAGGCGCGCAGGATTCTCGCGAGGTCGGCGGCCTTGTCGCGGAGCTTGTTGAGCGGGAGGGACATGATCCAGGGGGCGGGCGGAAAGGCGAATGCGCAGAGCGATAATGAATGGTGAAGACAGTAAGAAGAGGAACTTCTCGCTGTATCGAGCGGGGCAGACAAGGGCGAAGCGGTGTCGGACTCAGGGCGGCTGTTGCCGGGAATCGCCGAAAAGGTCGGGGGGAAAGGCCTTGTCATTCGGGCCTAAGAGTGCATTAAATTGCATGTTATGAAATATCCCGGGAAGCTCGCCGGCCTTGCTGTCTTTGGAAGTTTCTGCTCGCTCGGATTCGCGGGCGAGGGATCGGCCGGCGGACCGCCGGAGCCGCCGAAGCCCGATCGGGCCTGGAAGCTCGTCTGGTCGGATGAATTCGACCGGGACGGGCTGCCCGATCCGGCGCGTTGGGCCTACGATGTCGGCGGACACGGCTGGGGGAACCGCGAGCGGCAGTATTACACGGAGAGCCGTCCGGAAAACGCCCGTGTCGAGGATGGGCGTCTGATCATCGAGGCGCGTCGGGAGGCATGGGAGGGGTGTGACTACACCTCCGCCCGGCTGGTGACGCGCGGGCGCGCGGCCTGGACCTATGGACGCTTCGAGATCCGGGCGAAACTGCCGGCAGGGCGCGGGAGCTGGCCGGCGATCTGGATGCTCCCGGTGGAGTGGACCCTGGGCACGGGGAAGTGGCCGGATGTGGGCGAGATCGACATCATGGAGCATGTCGGCCACGAGCCGGGGGTCATCCACGCTTCGGCGCATTCCCGGGATCACCAGTGGCAGAATGGGACGCAAAAGACGGCGACAGTCGTCGTGCCGGACGCCACGACGGCGTTTCACACGTATGTGCTCGAGTGGGAACCGGATGTCCTGCGTGCCTATGTCGATGACCGGCTCTACTTCGTATGTCCAAACGAAGGGCGGGGGTGGCGTTCCTGGCCTTATGACCGCGATTTCTACCTGTTGCTGAACATCGCGGTGGGGGGCGTGTGGGGAGGGGTCGAAGGCATCGACGATGCGTCGTTGTCGTGGCGGATGGAGGTCGACTACGTGCGGGTCTACCAGCGGGACGCCGGCGAAGGAAAGGGTGGGCAGGAGTGACGGCCGCGGCACGGCAGCGCACCGCGCCGGAGGATCGCGTGGGGGTGGGCCAGCGGCTGGCCTATGGACTGGGCAGCGTGGTCAACAACCTGCTCGGGGCGGCCATCGGCATGATGGCGATCGTCCTCAATCTCGGGCTCGGGATGAATCCGGCCCTGGTGGGGACGCTCATGGCGTTGCCGCGGTTGACGGACGCGCTGACCGACCCGGTCATGGGCTACATCTCGGACCGGACGCGTTCGCGTTGGGGACGGCGGCGGCCCTACATCTTTGCCGGCGCGCTTGCGGCGGGCCTGCTTTTCGCCGTGCTCTGGCAGCTGCCGCCGGGGCATTCCGAGCGATTCTATTTCTGGTTTTTCCTGGTGGGATCGATCCTCTTCTACCTCGGCTATACCGTATTCGCGACACCGTGGGTGGCGCTGGGCTACGAACTCACCCCCGATTACCACGAGCGCACGCGGGTCATGGGTGTGTCGAGTTTCATGGGACAGCTCGTGTGGGTCGCCGTGCCGTGGTTTTATGCCTTCATGGAGAATGACCGGCTCTTTGCCGACTCGGTCGAGGGCGCGCGGACGCTGGCTGTTCTTGTCGGGGTTTTCGCCGCCGTCGTCGGCGTGATACCGGCGCTCTTCTGCCGGGAGCGGCTGCCGACGCTGGCGGAGGCGGAGACAGAGGCAGGTGCCGATGGTGCCTCCGGTCTGGTGGCGAATGTGAAGGGGTTTTTCCGCGGGTTTCTCGTCACGCTGCGTTTCGGCCCGTTCGTCCGGCTGTGCGGAGCGACGTTCCTCGTGTTCAACGGCTTCATGCTCGTAAGTTCGTTTTCCTCCTATGTCATGATCTACTACCTGTATCGGGGAGATCAGGACGAAGGCGCGGTCCTGATGGGCTGGGTGGGGTCGGTCGGGGCGGTGGCGACGTTTTTCGTGATCGCGCTGGTGACGTGGCTGGCGACTCGCCTCGGGAAGCGGCGGACGTTCTTTCTGTCCACCGGCATCTCGGTCGTCGGCTATTTGTTGAAGTGGGTTTGCTACGACCCCAACCACCCCTGGCTGCTGTTGCTGCCGACACCGCTCATCTCATTCGGTCTCGGCGGGCTCTTTACGCTGATGGGGGCGATGGTCGCGGACGTGTGTGATCTCGATGAGCTCGAGACGGGGCAGCGGCGCGAGGGGATGTTCGGCTCGATCTTCTGGTGGGTGGTGAAGCTGGGCATGGCCCTGGCGCTGGCGCTTTCTGGATACCTTTTGAACTTCACGGGCTTCGACGTGGCCCTGGGAGGGGCGCAGACGGAACGGACGCTCTGGCTGATGCGGGTGTTTGATGTCTGTGTGCCCGCCGCCACCTCGCTTCTCGCGATCTGGATCGTGGCGGGCTATCCGTTGACAGAGGAGCGGGCGCGGCAGGTCCGGGCGCAACTGGAGGCGCGAAGGGGCCGGGCCTGAGCGAAAATAGCGACAGCGATTTGATGATGAAGCAGCAGACAGACAATGGACGAATTGTGAACGGGAGACGGCGCGGGATCGCCCGGTTCGGTAGCGCCGTCGTGCTGGCCGCCGCCTCTTCCGTCGCCGCTTTGGGCGGGCAGGCGGCGGCCGGGAAGGCGTTCAGGCCGCAGGCGGAATCGGCGCTTCTCGCCGGCACCGTCCGCGCGGTGGCGTATTCGGGATTCAGGCACGGCCAGCGCCCGGACCGCGGGTCCGGGGCGATCAACCCGACGCGCGAGCAGATCCGGGAAGACCTGGAGATTCTGCGGCAGCCGCCGGCCTTTTCCCTGATTCGGCTCTACGATTGCGGAGAAAACTCGCGGGCGGTGCTCGAGACGATCGCGCAGCACGAGCTGCCCATTCGCGTCATGCTCGGGGCCTGGCTGAAGGCGGAGATCAGCAATCATGAGGGTTGCGCGTGGCTGACCGCGCCGATCCCGGATGACGTTCTGGCGGCCAACCGCCGCGCCAATCTCGAGGAGATCGATCGGGCCATCGAGCTGGCCCGCCGTTTCCCCGAGATCGTCGTCGCGGTGAATGTGGGCAACGAAGCGCTGGTCGAGTGGAACGATCACCTCGTCTCCATCGATGCGATGGTCGATTACCTGCGGCGGGTGAGAGAGGCGATCGGGCAACCCGTGACAACGGCGGACAACTATGCCGCGTGGGTGCGCCATGGGCGGGCGCTCGCGCCGGTCGTGGATTTCGCCGCGGTGCATACTTATCCCGTGTGGGAGGGGCGCGATATCGACGAGGCGATGGCGTTTACCGAGGAAAACCTCGCCGCGGTGCAGGCGACCGTCCCGGAAATGCCGATTGTCATCGCCGAGGCGGGATGGCCGAGTGAGGCGGTGGAGTTTCCGGCCCGTGCAGGAGAGCGAAAGCAGGCCCGCTATTTCGAGGCGCTGATGGCCTGGGCCGAGCAGAAACGTGTCACCACATTCTGGTTCGAGGCGTTCGATGAAGACTGGAAGGGGGAGCCCGGGCGTTCCGGCGGCGCGGAGAAACACTGGGGGCTCTACACCGTCGATCGCTGGCCGAAGCTGGTCGTGCGCCGTGTGCGTGAGCGCGATGCCGGCGGGGAACCGGTCGCTGTATCCGACGTGGCGATCTATCAGACCTCCCGGGCCGGAGATCGGCTTTCTCCGCTCAAGCCTTCGGCGGTCGATCCGGAAACCGCCCCGCGCACGCTCGTGCTCCACCCGGAGACCGTTCACCAGACGCTGATCGGCATCGGCGGCGCCTTTACCGAGTCCGCCGCGTATGTCCTCGCCGAACTGTCCGAAGCGAACCGCGGCGAAGTGCTCGCGTCCTGGTTCTCTCCGGAGGGCGCACACTACTCGCTGACGCGCACGCCGATCGCGAGTTGTGACTTCTCGGTGCGCAACTTCACCTACGCGCCGGTTCCGGGCGATGTGGAGCTGCGGCACTTCTCGATCGAGCCGGACGAGACGTGGCTGCTGCCGATGATCCGCGGCGCGCTCGCTGTGCCCGGCGCGGCGTTCCGCATTCTGGCCTCGCCGTGGACCGCGCCGCCATGGATGAAGAGCAACGGCACCTGGAACGGCGGCGAACTGCTGCCCGAACACGAGGACACCTTTGCCCGCTACCTGGTGAAATA
>RFJS01000551.1 GCA_003694825.1 Verrucomicrobiota bacterium
GAGGGTGGCGAAGGCGGCTGGGACTTCGGCGTCCAGGGCGAGGCCGTAATCGCCTCTGATTGGAGTCTTACTGCAACCGTGTCGGTGAGCGACGAATCGGACTGGTCGCTGGGGGCCGGCGCGGTGTTCCGTTTCTGAGCGGGAGCTGCGATTCTCCTATCATCTCAGTCTCAGTCAGTTGTCTCCCATCGGGGCCGGGGTCGTTGATCCCGGCCCCTCTTTTTGCAGCGGTGCCGAGGGCGGAGCGGGCGGGTGCGTCTGTCGGGGAACGTTTGCGGCGCGCACGCTGTCGATCCGGGGGGAGGAAACGGGCCTCGTCCGGGTGGGGTCTCCCGCCGGGCGGCGCTCGAAGCCGATTCTCCGTTGCTATTCGCGCACTTCCGCCGCTAATTACGCCCTTTTGCCATGTTCGGATTCATCCTGAAGAAGATCTCCGGTCGCCACTATCGCAAATTCGTGGCCAAATGCCGCCCGATAGTGGAGCGGATCAACGCGCTCGAGGAGGAATACCAGAAACTCTCCGATGAAGAGATCCGTGCCAAGACGGACGAGTTTCGCCAGCGTCTCAAAGCCGGAGAGACCCTTGACGACCTGCTTCCCGAGGCCTTTGCCGTCGTCAAAAACGCCGCCCGCCGCCTTTGCGGGACCACCGCCGTCGTCTGCGATCACGAGCTCACCTGGAACATGGTGCACTTCAACGTCCAGCTCATCGGCGGCATCGCCCTGCACCAGGGCAAGATCGCGGAGATGGCCACCGGCGAGGGCAAGACGCTCGTCGCCACCCTCCCGCTCTACCTCAACGCCCTCACCGGCCGCAACTGCCAGCTCGTTACGGTCAACGATTATCTCGCCCGCCGTGACTCCGAATGGATGGGGCACCTCTTCAAGTTCCTCGGGCTCACCGTCGGCTGCATCCAGAACCAGATGTCGCCGGCCGAGCGCCGCGCCGCCTACGCCTGCGACATCACCTACGGCACCGCCTCCGAATTCGGCTTCGACTACCTGCGCGACAATGGCATGGCCACGACGAAGGAGCAGCAGGTGCAGCGCGATCACTACTACTGCATCGTCGACGAAATCGACTCGATCCTCATCGACGAAGCGCGCACCCCGCTGATCATCAGCGGCCCGATGGCCATCCAGCGCGAGCAGCCCTACCCGCGCCTCAAGCCCTCGGTCGAGCGCCTCGTGCAGGAGCAGAACCGGCTCTGCAACCGCCTCATCAGCGAGGCCCGGGCCATCCTCGAGAAAAAGGACGCTTCCGAGGACGAGATCACGGAGGCCTTTCACAAGATCCTCCAGGTCAAGACCGGCGCCCCGAAGAACAAGCAGCTGCTCCGCATCATGGAGAACCCGGAGTGGCGCAAGCGCTTCGACAAGGTCGAGCTCGAGATGAACAGCGACATCAACAAGGCCGCGTTCTTCGAGCTCAAGGAAGAGCTCTACTACACGATCGACGAGCGCCAGCACCAGGCCGACCTCACCGAGAAGGGCCGCGCCTTCCTCAAGCCCGACGACCCCGACGCCTTCGTCCTGCCTGATCTTCCCACCATCTTCAGCGAGCTCGACAAGGACGAGACGATCTCCCCCGAAGAGCGCGAGCGCCGCAAGCGCGAGGTGCAGGACCGCTTCGAAAAGGTCGGCGAAGACATTCACGCCATCAGCCAGTTGCTGCGCGCCTACTCCCTCTATGAGCGCGATGTGCACTACGTGGTCACGCCGGAGGGCAAGGTCGCCATCGTCGATGAAAACACCGGCCGCCTCATGCCCGGCCGCCGCTGGAGCGATGGCCTGCATGCCGCCGTCGAGGCCAAGGAGGGAGTGCAGATCGAGCGCGAGACGCGCACCTACGCCACGATCACGATCCAGAACTACTTCCGGATGTATGACAAACTCGCGGGCATGACCGGCACGGCCGAAACCGAGGCCACCGAGTTTCACGACATCTACAAGCTCGACGTCGTCGTCATCCCCACGAACAAGCCCTGCATCCGCATCGACGAAAACGACGTCATCTACAAGACCCGCCGCGCCAAATACAACGCCGTCATCAAGGAGATTCAGGAGGCCCACAAGCGCGGCCAGCCCGTCCTCGTCGGCACTGCCTCTGTCGAGGCCTCGGAGGTGCTCAGCCGGATGCTGCGCCGCGTCAACATCCCTCACGCCGTTCTCAACGCCAAATACCACCAGCAGGAGGCCGAAATCGTCGCCCGTGCCGGACAGCGCGGCGCGGTGACGATCGCCACCAACATGGCGGGCCGTGGCACCGACATCAAACTGGGCGAAGGCGTTGCCGAGCTCGGCGGGCTCTACGTCATCGGCACCGAGCGTCACGAATCCCGCCGCATCGACCGCCAGCTGCGCGGCCGGTGCGCGCGCCAGGGAGACCCCGGCCGTTCCAAGTTCTACATCTCTCTGGAGGACGATCTCATGCGCCTGTTCGCCGCCGCCGGGCCGCTCGCCCGCATCATGGAGAAATCCATGATGGAGGACGAGGAACTCGCGCATCCGCTCCTCAATCGTTCCATCGAATCCGCGCAGAAAAAGGTCGAGCAGCAGAACTACTCGATCCGCAAGCGTCTCCTCCAATACGACGACGTCCTCAATCAGCAGCGCGAGATCATCTACTCGATCCGCAACGACGCGCTCCACGCCGACGACCCGCGCGAAGTCATCTTCGAGATGGTCGAGGAGGAGATCTCCGCGCGCCTCGAGGACATCGAGTTCGGGCAGGGGCAGGCGCCCAATGAGCAGCTGCTCGAGGGGTTCCTCGGCTGGCTCAACATGCACTTCCCGGTCGGCCTGCACGCCAGCGACTTCGAGGGGCTCTCTCTCGAGGACGCCCGCAAGATGGTCATGGAGCGCATCCGCCAGGCCTATGCGCTCAAGGAGTCCGACGAAAACCGCGAAGCGCTCAAGCACCTCGAGCGCTACGTCATCATCAACGCCATCGACAACCACTGGCAGGAGCACCTCACCGAGATGGAGGACCTGCGCCGCAGCGTCGGCCTGCGGGGCTACGGCCAGAAGGATCCGCTCGTCGAATACAAGGCCGAGGCCTACAGCTACTTCGAGGAGCTCATGGCGAACATCCGTCTGCAGGTGTGCACCAGCCTCTTCCGCTCGGCGACAAATCTCATCGCCCTGGAAAACATCAAGCTGATGCTCGCCCGCAGCGCGAAGACCGAGGGTCCCGGCGACGGGCCGGCACCGTCGGCGCTGCGCCCCGGCGCGGCGGCCCAGCCCGAGGCGGTCGGCGCCGGCGCGGGCCGGGGGCAGGCCGCGGCGCGTGGCGGACGCCAGCCGCAACGCGAGCTGCCGAAGATCACGATCAAGCGCGACGTGCCCAAGGTCGGCCGCAACGATCCGTGTCCCTGTGGCAGCGGCAAGAAATACAAGCACTGCTGCGGACGCTGACTCGCGCGGCCCGGCCCTGAGTGGCCCGTCTGCCTCACCGGGGCACGGTCGCTGGCGGCGGCGCGCATGGGTCGGCGCGGTCTGGCTGTCCACCGCCGTTTTTCACACCGTCGCCTTTCCACCCTTCGAGCTGCCGGAGGCGGCCTATGTCTTCGCCGTCGCCGCGCTGCTCTGGGTCGGTCGGCGGCCATTGGCGGGCGAGGCCGCATCCGTCGGCCGGGCCGCCGCCGACGATGCGGGCGATCGGCCGCTCGAGCCGGTATCGTTGCGCACGTTGTTGTCGACCGTGGGCAGCGCGGCCTTCGTCTCATGGGCCGTCCTTCTCGAGTGGCTGCATCACGTCACCATTGTCGGCACCATCGCGCTCGCGTTCATCGTCTCCGTATTCACCACCGCGTGGTTTGCCGCCGCGTGGTGGGCGGTGCCGCGCATGCGCCGGCTCGACAGCTGGGGGCGGATCGTGGCGGCTCTCGGCCTGGCCGGATGCTGGGTCGTGCTGGAGTGGACGCGGACCTGGCTGTTCACGGGATTTCCCTGGCTGCCGCTGGCGGCCAGCCAATGGCAGCGGCCTATCATGTTGCAGTCGGCCGCCTTCGGCGGCGCGTGGGCGGTTTCCTTCTCGCTGGTGCTTTTCAACATCGGCCTCGCGGCCTACCTCGAGCGGCTCGTCGCCTATGTGCGCCGCCGGGCCTCGCGCTGGTGCCCGGAGTTCTACCTCGGCCTCGCCGTGCTCTTCGCCGGATCCTTCGGGCTCTACCGCGAGACGATCAACCAGCAGCGCGAGCCGCTTTTCCGGGCCGGCTTCATGCAGCCCGACATCCCGCAGGAGGTGAAGTGGGATCCCGCCGAGGCGCGGAGCATCCTCGAAGTGCTCCGCCGCGAGACGCTGATGGCGGACCTGCTCGCTCCCGATGTGGTGTTCTGGCCTGAGGCCACCATGCCGCTGCCGATTGTCGGCAACGAAGCCATCGGCCGCTGGGTCGAAGCGCTATCGCGCCAGATCGATGCGCCGATCGTTTTCGGCGCCGTGGCGTATGAGTTTATCGAGGACGCGGCGTTTCCGGATGGGCGTCGCGAGCGCTGGCGCAACGCGGTCGCGATCGTCGATCCCGATCTCGGGATGATGCGGGATTTCTACGCCAAGCGGCATCTGGTGCCATTCGGCGAATACGTGCCGCTGCGGCGCTTTTTCCCGTTCCTCGAAAAAGTCGTCCCGGTCGGCGGCGATTTCGAGCCGGGGGACAATGCCGAGCCGCTGCCGTTGCGCACACCCGGGCGGACGACCTACCTCGGGGTGCTCATCTGCTACGAGGACGTCTTTCCGGGGCTCGCCCGCGAGTCCGTGCGGGCGGGCGCGCAACTGCTCTTCGTCGCCACCAACGATGCCTGGTATGGGGAGCGAGGAGCGGCCTACCAGCATGCGGCGCATTCGGTGCTGCGGGCGGTCGAGACGCGCCGGCCGGTGTTGCGC
>RFJS01000552.1 GCA_003694825.1 Verrucomicrobiota bacterium
ACTCTATTTTCCCGGATACGGGAATCCCGAGCTGCGCCCCGAAAAGGGCCGGAATTTCGAATTCTCGGTCAGCGGCAGGGCCGGAGCTGGACGGTGGGCGGTCAACGCCTACGAGACGCGTATCGACAATCTCATTGCCTATGATGCGACCGCGGGTGCGCCGGCGAACATCGCCAGGGCGCGAATCCGCGGCGTGGAGGCGGTGTATGCCGTGCGTCTGGGCGGGTTTGATATCCGGGCGACGGCGACGCTGCTCGATCCCCTCAGCGACGGAGGGCGGTATGCGGGCAATGTGCTTCCCCGGCGGGCGCGCCGCAGCGGCCGGCTCGATATCGACCGCGCCTTCGGCGACGTTTCGGTCGGGGCGACGCTCTTTGCGGCCGGACGGCGTTTCGACAATCTGAGCAACACGACCGTGATGGGTGGATACGCGACCGTGGATCTTCGCCTCGTCTGGCGGTTGCACGACCATTGGCGCCTCCAGGCCCGCGTCGAAAATCTCTTCAATCACACCTACGAGACTGCCGCGACCTACAACCAGCCGGGCCGCAGCGTCTACCTCGGGGTAGGCTGGCAGCTCTGAAAACGCCGTCCGGGATCGATGACGATGACAACAGAACAAAACGGGCTTTCCCTGGCCGGGCGTGACCAGTGGGTCGTGGGCATCCTCCTCGCGGTGCTGCTCGCGGCGACCCGGGGGCACCACGTTCCCGTGCTCGGCCAGCTTCCGAGTGCGTCGTGGGCGGTGTTCTTTCTCGCCGGTGTCTATATCCGGCCCACCTGGGTGTTTGCCGCTCTCATGACCCTTGCCGCCGTGGTGGACATCGGTCCGCATGTCGCCGCCGGCGCCGGTCTCGGGGCTGTCCTCACCGGCCAGGTGGCGGCGTGTGTCACCCCGGCCTACTTCACGTTGATTCCCGCCTACGGCGCGCTTTGGGGTGCAGGGCGGTGGTATGCGGGCAGGCACGCGTTCGCGGTGTCCAGCCTGTGGCAACTGGCCATTGCCCTCGGGGCCGGCGCAGTGGGGTGCGAGCTGTTTTCGAGTGGCGGATTTTACTTCCTCTCGGGACGGTTCGCCCAGCCGAACGCTGTGGAATTCGCCGGGCGCTTCGCGCGCTATTTTCCGGGAAGCCTGGCGACGCTGGCCGGTTATGTCGGGGTGTGCGCGGGCGTTCACGTCGCGCTCGCGACGATTCAGCGTGGTGTGCGCCGCCGAGAGGAGGTGGTTGAGTCATGAATACGATTGCCGATCGGGATGAACGGCACGCGCGGGCGATGGCCCGGAAAAAGCAGGTCGTCGATTCGGCGATTGCGGCGGCCACCGAGGATCGCGGGGTGATCGTCGTGCTCACCGGCAACGGCAAGGGCAAGTCGACTTCGGCCTTCGGGATGGTGGCGCGCGCCGTGGGGCATGGGCTCAAGGTCGGTGTCGTGCAGTTTGTGAAAAGCCGCGAGGGCACGGGTGAAGAACGCTTCTTTACCCGCCATCCGGAGGTCCAATGGCACGTTCTCGGTGCGGGATTTACCTGGGAGACGCAGAACCGCGACCGTGACGCGGCCGCCGCGCGGCATGCGTGGGCGGTCGCCCGGGAGATGTTGCAGGATCCCGGCCTCGGCCTCGTCGTGCTCGATGAGATGACGTATGCGTTTCTCTATGACTGGCTCGAGATCGACGATGTCGTCGCCGCTCTTGAGAACCGGCCGCGGCGCCAGCACGTCGTCATCACCGGACGGCACGCGCCGAATCGGCTTCGTGAGGCGGCGGACACCGTTGCCGAGATCAACGATGTAAAGCACGCCTTCCGGGCCGGCATCAGGGCGCAGCGGGGCATCGATCTGTGAAGGCGGTGTGCAAAGTGTCTCTGCTCATCGGCAGGAGCCGGCGCGGGCCGGGCCTGCCGCCGCGAGCGGAGGCTTCGAGGCGCTTTCATCGCGGTTCGGGAGAGCCGCTCAATTTGGGTTCCGTTGTGCGCGGCGGGTGGTCCGGTTTGCGGACTGCCCGCCGCTTGACGGCGGTACGAGGTGTGCCGACCGACGCCCCGAATATAGCGGCGTCGAGACCGGAAGACGAACCGGGGTGGCAAGCGTTGGCGCGGATGCCAGAGGGCGTATTTTTATGAAAACGACGCAGGAACGACGATTCAGCGATGAGGAGCGGGAGGGCGTCTACCGGGCGATTCGGCTGCGGCGCGACATGCGGCATTTCCGGCCGGATCCGGTAGACCCGGCTGTGCTCGCCCGCCTGCTCGCAGCCGCGCACATGGGGCCGAGCGTCGGGATGATGCAGCCGTGGCGCTTCGTGCGCATCACCGACACCCGGCTGCGCGAGCGTATCCACGCACTGGTTCAGGAAGAGCGTTTGCGCACGGCCGACGCGCTCGGGGCGCGCCGCGACGAGTTTCTGCGCTTGAAAGTCGAGGGGATTCGCGAATGCGGCGAGCTGCTCGTTGTCGCGCTGATGGAGGGGCGGGAGAGGCATGTCTTCGGACGGCGGACCATGCCCGAGATGGATCTGGCATCGGTGGCCTGCGCGATCGAAAACATGTGGCTCGCCGCCCGGGCCGAGGGGCTCGGACTCGGATGGGTGTCGCTCTTCGAACCGGCGGCGCTGGCCAGGCTGCTGGGGATGCCAGATGGTGCCTCGCCGGTCGCGATTCTCTGTGTCGGACACGTCGAGGCCTTCTACGAGGCGCCGATGCTCGAGCTGGAGGGATGGACGCGGGGGCAGGATTGGCGTTCCTGTGTCTACGAGAATGCCTGGGGCCGCACGGCTGCGCACGACGATGCCGAGTGAACGCACAGGACGGGGCCCACAGCGGATCGTCTGTCTCACCGAGGAGACGGTCGAGACGTTGTATCTGATCGGTGAAGACCGGCGCATCGTGGGCGTTTCGGCCTTTACGCGGCGCCCGCCGCGGGCGCGGCGGGAAAAGCGGGTCGTCTCCGCCTTCACCTCGGCGAAGATCGATGAGATCGTCGCGCTCGAGCCGGATCTCGTTCTCGGGTTTTCCGATCTTCAGGCGGATATCGCCGCCCAGCTGATTCGGGCCGGCCTGGCCGTGCATGTGTTCAACCAGCGCACGGTGGCGGGCATCTTCGAGATGATCGAAACCCTCGGCGCCCTCGTTGGCGCGGCCGACAAAGCGGCGGCGCTCGCCGAATCGTTGCGGGCCGGAGTCGAGGCGGTGCGGCGATCGGCGCAACAGCTCGAGCGGCGTCCCCGGGTGTATTTCGAGGAATGGCC
>RFJS01000553.1 GCA_003694825.1 Verrucomicrobiota bacterium
ACGGCTGTCGGGGCCGGCGGCCATGTTCAGCGCCGACGGCAGGCTCGGGACTTTCCGCACGCGTTTATAGACCGGCGGCGCGGAACCCGATTTCGAATGCCTCGATGATCGCCTCCGCCGGCTCGGCGCCGATGGAGATACGGAGAAGATCGGGCGAGACGCCGGCGGCTGCGAGCTGCCGCCGTCCTGCCTCATCGGTGACGAGGTCGTAGTGCGCGAGATAGATGAAGGGACACAGCAGAGTGTTTCGCATTCCGAAGCTCGGCCCCTTGGGCAACGGCACCGCATCGTAAAAGGCGGGCATCGGACCGTCGATTTCAAAGGAGAAGACCGGTCCGATGCGATCGGGGGCACGGGCGAGGCGCAGGAAGTTTGCCCGCGAGTCTTCCTGGAGGCTCCAGAAGAGTCGTCGCACACCGCGGCTTCGATTGCGCAGGTAATCGATGACCTGGCGGGCGTTGGTGTTGAGCGTGTCGATGAATGCGTCGTATTGGCCGATCTCGGCGGCGAGCCGGGCGAGGTCGCGCGGGTAAACGGGTTCGAGAAAACTGGATACGCGTTGAATCAGTTGTTTCGAATTCCTGGCGGTCGGATTGATAGCGACAGCGCCGAGGATGACGTCTCCCTCGCAGGCTGCGTATTTGGTTAATGAATTCACGATGATGTCGGCGTGTGGCGTGACGTCGACGTTGCGGGGAGAGGTGATGGAGGGATCGACGACCATGCAGGCGCCATGCTCCCGGGCGAGTGCGGCAAGCCAGGGAAGGTCGACAGTTTGCATCAGGGGGTTGGTAGTGACTTCAGTGACTACGCCGGCGAGCCGGTCACCGTGCTCGCGAAAAGCGGTTTCGATGGCGGAACGGTCGTGCACGTCGTAGATGCGGATGAACCGCGCATGCGTGAATTTCGCGAGAATGGCACCGGTGTCGAGATACAGCCAGCCGACCTGGAGCCAGGTGTCGCGGCCACGAGGACGCTGAAGTTCGCTCACGGCGTTGAAGGCTGCCCAGAAGGCGTTCATGCCGCTCGGGCCGAGGCGGATGTTTTCGACCGCATCCGGATACAGATACGGGGCGAGCGTTGATCGGACTCGCTCGAGAGCGTCGCCTTTCCAGGTTTCCTCCGGGGCGTGCGCCGGGATAAGTCCGTGTCTCACCGCATAGTCTTCGGCGGCGCGGGAGGAGAGCAGCCCGCCTGTGTGCTGGAGAAACGCGCGGGCTCTTTTGCGAATCTCATCGTCGCCGGGGTGAGCCAGGCCGATGACGCCATCGTGTTCAAAGGTCCGTGACGGGACGTCTTCGAGGTGGGCGGCCAGTTGGTTGGCCATCTGTTCGGAACTCAGCAGCCACAGGGCGTCGTCGCCGATCGGAAAACGCTCGCGCCAGGCCCGCTCGATGGAAAGCAGCAGGGGATGGATGACAAATCGTGGATAGCCGCTGCACATGTGTGCGACGGTTTCCTCGTCTTTTTCCTCGTAGCCGATGACATCCCGCATGGTGGGCAGGCTGCAGGAGACCGCGTGCAGGCGCGGAGGGATGCGGGTGCCGAGAGGAATGGGCTGGAACACGTTCATGCTTGTGGGCGAAGGCAACGAGCATGAGAGGGGCACGGGCAAGCTCAACGTCGTTTGATCTGGTCCCTTACGGTGCGAGCGGTGGTGGTGGCGGGCCCGGGCAAGGACGTTGACAAAGCGCCGCGGTCTCGTGCGATGCAGGATCATGTCGACTCGTCCGCTCCGCCTGATTTCCTGGAATGTGAATGGCGTTCGCGCCGCTTTGCGAAAGGGCTTCAATGCCTTTGTCGCCGAGACGCAGCCGGATGTGCTTTGCCTGCAGGAAACCCGCGCCGAGCCGGCGCAGGTTCAGGGGCTTGAGTTGCCGGCGGACTTTCAGCAGTTTTGGAATCCGGCGCAAAAGCGGGGTTATTCGGGAACGGCCATTTTTACCCGGATTCCGCCGGTGAATGTGACGCGAGGCATGGGGGTGGAGGCGCACGATGCCGAAGGGCGCATCATCACGGCGGAGTTCGAGGACTTCTACCTGGTTAATTGCTATACGCCCAATTCGCAGCGCGGTCTCACGCGACTCGATTACCGGCTGGAGTGGGACCGGGCGTTTCTGCATTACCTCAAGAAACTCGAGAAGAGGAAACCGGTTCTCTTTTGCGGAGACATCAACGTCGCGCACACGGAGATCGATCTGGCTCGACCGAAGGATAATGTGCGCAACCACGGATTCACCATCGAGGAGCGGACGGGCTTTTCGCGCATCATCGAAGCGGGGTTTGTCGACACCTTTCGCCTCTTTGAAAAAGGCGGCGGACATTACACCTGGTGGAGCCAGATGAACAATGCGCGCGCCCGCAATGTCGGGTGGCGGATCGACTACTGGGTGTGTTCCGCAACGCTGGTGCCGCGCATCAGACGCTCATGGATCCTCAAAGAAGTCATGGGCTCGGACCACTGCCCCGTCGGCCTGGAGATGGAGTGAAGCATACTTTCCATCAATTCTCCGCAACTTCCTCTCTCAAATAAGGGACAGGCTAAAAAAGCTTGCCAGAGTGAGAGGGTAAGAGTGGAGTGTGCGAGGATGAGGCAGCGACGGTTGCGCAAGGCGAAGAGTGA
>RFJS01000554.1 GCA_003694825.1 Verrucomicrobiota bacterium
AAGCTGCGGGTGCCGTCGGCGTTTTAGAGCTGACATTTTATGTCGCATAACTTGTCAAAATATGTCGGATGGCTTCTTCGTTGTTCAGGGGCGCGGATAGGGAGCAGGTGGCGGCGCTGGCGGAGCTGATTTATACGAATCCGTTTTCGGGGGAACGGCGGCGACTGGAGCGCGTGGTGCTGGGCGACGCGTATGTGGAGCCGGGCTGGACGTTGCTGCCGGGGCAGCCGTTGCATCGGCTGGAGGGCAATTTGCGGAGTCTGGTGGATCGGGCGGAGGCTGTGCTGGAGGCCGTCCGGCCACGGGCGGCGCGATTGCGGTCGGTATCGGAAAGGGATCGGGCGCTTTATGAGGCCCTGGTGCATTTTGTGATCTTTCACCGCCTGGCCTCCGGGTTCGACGCGCTCATCGGGGTGGGGTGTGGCCTTGCGGAGAGCGTTTTGGTTGGAGACGGAGGGGGCCGGGGCCGGCGCTCCGGGGGAGCGGCGGTGTTGTTTGACCGGTTCCTGCAGGACGTGGACCGGTATGCGGCGGTGTGGGCGGTGCGCGAGGCTGTGCGCGGGCGGATGGAGGAGTGGTTCGGGTTTTACTTTCAGGTCAGGCGGGCGTGGGTGCACACCTTTGCGTTTATCCACGGTGGCTCCGAAGCCATTCGCCGGTTGCGCGCGCGGGTGTGGCAGTCGGTGTTCACCCATGACATGCGGCGGTATGTGGGTGGTCTCTACGCGCGGATGAGCGATATCCCGACCTTGATTACGGGGCCGTCCGGGACGGGGAAGGAGCTGGTGGCGCGGGCGATCGGGTTGTCGCGATTTATCCCGTTCGACGCGCGGGCCCGCGCTTTTGCGGCGGATTTCGAGGCGAACTTTCTTCCGCTCAATCTCTCGGCGCTATCGGCTCCCTTGATCGAGTCGGAACTCTTCGGACACCGCCGGGGAGCGTTTACGGGGGCGCTCGCGGATCGGGACGGGTATTTCGAGACCTGCGGACCGTATGGGACGGTGTTTCTGGATGAGATTGGAGAGACCGCGCCGGAGATCCAGGTGAAGCTGTTGCGGGTGCTGCAGACGCGGCAGTTCAATCGGCTTGGCGACACGGCCGTGCGTCTTTTCCGTGGACGGGTCGTGGCCGCGACCAACAGGGATCTGGCGGCCGAGGTGAGGGCCGGGCGATTCCGCGAGGATTTCTTTTACCGGCTGTGTGGGGACAGGATTGAGACGCCGGGGCTGGCGGAGGTCCTGGCCGGCGACGAGAACGAGCTGGCGTGTATCGTGGCCCATCTCGCTGCGCGTCTGGTCGGAGATGCCGGCGCGGCGGAGGTCACGGATGAGGTGGTGGCGTGGATTCGCCGACATCTCGGCATGGGCTATCCGTGGCCGGGAAATTTCCGGGAGCTGGAACAGTGTGTGCGCAATATCGTCGTCCACGGGCATTATGAGCCATTGCCGGAAGGGAACGGCGATGGCGGCCGGGGCGGGGATTGGCTGGAGGCCGCGCGGGCGGGACAGCTGAGTATGGATGGGCTGCTTCACCACTATTGTCGTGCGGTGGTCGAGCGGGCCGGGAGTTTGGAGGGGGCGGCAAGGCGGCTCGGAGTCGATCGGCGCACGGTTCGTCGATACCTGCGGCTGTCCCCGGAGTGAGCGGCGGGGAAAAGGCTGAACAAAACGAGCGTTTCTCCGCGCTTGACAGGGGCAAGGAGAGCTTCGCAGTCTCACGCCCTTTTTCCGCACGCCATGCAACCGACATTTCGCCCACA
>RFJS01000101.1 GCA_003694825.1 Verrucomicrobiota bacterium
CATAGGTGAGCGGACGCCAGTGCCGCAGGTCCCGCGAGTGATGGATGAGCACGCCGGGAAACCACTCAAAAGTCGACGTCGCGATATAGTAATCATCGCCCACCCGGACAATAGATGGATCCGGGTTGAAGCCTCGAAGGATCGGGTTGCGTATCATGAGCGGTTTCATCTTCACGGCACATCGATTCGCGGCGCCACCGACACCCGGTGAAGCCCGCTCGTTGCGAGCGCCCTCCACCGGCGCGATGCGCGGCCGGAGAGCGCAAACCTTCCCGCCCGGCCCGCTTCAGGCAAAGCCACCTGTCCTTACTCTTTTCAAATGTTTCAACTGATCTCCGCTCGCACCGGCCCGCCCCGAACGGCGAAAATGCGCCTCATGCGCATCTTCACCCTGCTCCGGCCAATGATTCGGTGTCGGATCGTCCTCGGCGCCTTGCTCGTCCTGACGGCCGCCACCGCTCGCGCCACGCGTCCCAACCTCATCTTCATCCTCACCGACGATCAGCGCTACGACACGCTCGGCGTCACGGGAAACACCTTTATCGAGACACCGAACCTCGACCAGCTCGCCAACGACGGCGTCTTTTTCGCCAACGCCTCGGTCAACAGCGCCATCTGCACCCCGAGCCGCGCCTGCTACTTCCTCGGACAGTATGAACGCCGCCATGGCATCAACTTCAACTCCGGCACCGCCATGGTCCCCGAAGCGTGGCAGAAGAGCTACCCGATGGTCCTGCGCGACCACGGCTACTTCACCGGCTACATCGGCAAAAACCACGTCCCCATCGGCGAGCGCGCCTACGACACCGGGCTGATCGATGAGAGCTTCGACTTCTGGTATGCCGGACATGCCCACCTTCGCTTCTACCCCAAACGCCATCACGAGATCTTTCGCCACGCCAGGGCCGATACGCAGATCGAGATCCTCGAAGAGGGCACGATGAGCTTTCTGCGAACCGACCGCGACTTTATCGCCGGGGCCAACGCCTTCCTCCGGCATCGTCCACCCGGGCAGCCCTTCGCTCTCACCATCGCCTTCAATGTGCCCCACGGCGCGGCCGCGAGCACGATGGAGCTGCGTCCCTCCGATCCCGAACTCTACCGCACCACCTATCGCGACCGCCTCGACGCTCTTCCCCTGCCCCTCAACTACGTCGCGCGCAACCTCATCCGCACCCCCAAGCTTCCTCCCGACGTGCTTTACGCCGAGTTTCGCCAGAAGGGCTACAACTACGTCGATACACCGGAGACACTCCGCGAACGCCTCGTGCGCCAGGCTCAGCTCATCACCGGCGTCGACCGCTTCGTCGGCGCGCTGCGCGCCACCCTCGCCTCCGAGGGCCTGGCCGAAAACACCATCATCGTCTTCACCTCCGACCACGGCATCATGAACGGCGAGTGGGGCCTCGGGGGCAAGGCCCTCAACTATGAAGCCTGCCTGCGCGTCCCCCTGATCATCTACGATCCCCGCCAGCCGGAAGACCGCCGCGGCCGCCGATCCATGGCTCTCGCCGAGTCCGTCGACATCGCACCCACGCTGCTCGACTACGCGGGCATCGACATCCCCGACACCATGCAGGGCCGCAGTCTCCGCCCGGTCGTCGAAGGTCTCGTCGAGGACATCCGCGAGGCCAGCTTCGCCGAAAACCTCTGGTCCACCTACTTCGGCAATCCCCGCATCGAGAGTGTGCGCACCCATGAGTGGAAATGCATCCGCTATTTCAAAAACGACCGCTCGCTCTTCGCCAACGTGGACCCGAAAAACCCCTACCCGGTGCTCCCCGAACAGGTCGAAGCCTACGCCCGGTGGCTCACCGCCTCGATCCGGGGTGAACAACCCGTCTACGAGGAACTCTTTCACCTGCCGTCCGACCCCCAGGAAAACGTCAATCTCGCCGGCCGCCCCGCCTACCAGGCCGTGCTCGAGCGCATGCGGGCCGAGTGCCAGCGGCTCGTCACCCTGGCGAAGGGCGACCTCGACACCCCGCCGGCCACGATCGTCGTCCCGGGTATTCGCGAAGGCACGACGCGCCCGCCCCGGAGCACATCCGGGCCTGTGCCGGAATAAGCGCAAAACCTGCCCGCCGGCGCGAAAAACACCGCGCCGGAACCGCCGGGCCGAGGGACGATCAACCCGTGTTTTTCAGTCCGCCGCTGATACCGTTGATCGTGAGCTGAATCACATCGCGGAGCGCTTGCAGCGACGCCTCGTCCGCGCCGGCCGCCTCCGCCGCACGCACACGCCGCAACATCTCGACCTGGATGTGGTTTAGCGGGTCGATATAGGGATTTCGCAACTCGACCGAACGCAACAGGATCGGCTCGTTCTCGAGAATCACCCGATTCCCCGTGATCTCGAGAATCGCCGCCTCGGTCCGGGCAAACTCCTCGCGGATGCGCTCGTAGATGCGCTCCCGCAGCGGCTCGTCATCCACGAGCCCGGCGTAGAGCCGCGCGATGCCCATGTCCGCCTTGCGCAGCGTCAATTGGGCGTTGTCGATGACCGTCTGGAAAAACGGCCACTGCGCATGCATCTCGCGCAACAGCTCCCGGCCGATCTCGCCCCGCTCGAGAATCGCGCGCAGGCCGCTCCCCAGCCCATACCAGCCGGGAAAATTGAACCGGCTCTGCATCCAGGAAAACACCCACGGAATCGCCCGCAGGTCGGCGAGCCGCTCCGTCGCCCGGCGAAACGCCGGCCGCGAGCCGATTTTCAAACGGCTGATCTCATCGATGGGCGTGGCCTGCTTCCAGAACTTCAGGAAACCGGGATCCTCCACCATCGCCCGGTAGGCATCGCGCGAGACCGCCGCCGCGTGCTCCATCGCCTCGACAAAGGCGTCCGGGACCGTGCGCCGGCTCCGCGCCGCGTGCGCGCCGAGCAGGACGCCGTATGTCATTTGTTCCAGGATACGATGCGCGAGATCCGGATCGTGATAGCGGGTGGACAACACCTCGCCCTGCTCGGTCACGCGAATGGTCGCCTCGGCCAGACCCGCGGGCTGGGCCAGCACCGCGCGCGCCGCCGGCCCGCCGCCCCGGGCGACACTGCCGCCACGCCCGTGAAAGAGAGTAAAGCGCACCCCTTGTTGGCGACACACCCCGGCGATCCGCTCCTGCGCGCGATACAGCGCCCAGTTGGCCGCGAGATAGCCGCAGTCCTTGTTGCTGTCGGAATAGCCCAGCATCACGATCTGCCGGCCGCCGGTCGCCTCCAGGTGCCGGCGATAGGGCTCGCTTGCAAACATGGCCGCAAGCACCTCCCCGGCCCGATCGAGGTCATCGAGGGTTTCGAAGAGCGGAACGATCGGCAGCGACGCTCCCGTGAGGCGCATCAGCACGAGGGTCTCGAGCACATCCGAGAGATCCGCCGTCATGCTGATGATGTAGACCCCGAACGCCTCCTCGCCGAGCACGGCCGCGGCGTGAGCCACCGTCGCCAGCGGATCGATGATTTCAGAAACGTTCTCGCTCCAGCCCCCGGCCGGCGGCGGCTCCAGATCAAGGCTCGTTTTTCCCGAGAGGATGCCCTCGAGCAAACGTCGCTTCCCCGCCTCGCCACAGCGCGAGTAGCTCTTCGTCACGCCCTTCGCGGCAAAGAGCTCCTCGAGCGCCTCTTCGTGTCGGGCCGAGTGCTGGCGCAGATCGAGACGCGCGAGCTGCAGCCCGAACGTCTCCGCCTGCTGGAGCAGACGCTTGAACTCCCCGCCGGCGAGGCGCCGCGCCACCCCGGCCCGCAGATCCCGCCCGATCAGCTCCAGCGTCTCCACCACATCCCTGCTGCGAATGGCTTTCTGGCGCTCTTGCGGCGCCTCCCGCCGGGGCGCCAGCGCTCCGGGGCGACATTCATTCCACTCCAGTGCCAGCTTCTGGCGCAGCCCCGCCAGCAGGAGACGAAACGGCTCGTTCGGGAAACGATCCGCGAGGATGCGCACGTGCTCGGAAAGATGCGCGTGCGTCTCGAGCATCTTGCGCAGCTCATCAGAAATCGGAACCCGCTGACTGGATACGCTCAACAGCCGGGACACCTCGTGCACGCTCGCGCGGAGCTTGTCCAGGGCCATGCGCCGGTGCTGCAGGAGCGTCTCCGCCGTCACCGCCGCCGTGACGTTCGGGTTCCCGTCCCGATCGCCACCGATCCAGGACGCGAAGGTCAGCCAGCCCCGCGGCGGCCTCACTTCCGGATAATGCTCCCGGAGCGCGTGCCGCAGATCATCGATCAGATGCGGAATGGTCTGCCAGAGCGTCTTGTCGAAATACCACAGGCCCGTCCGCACCTCATCCAACACCTCGGGCCGCCGCACCCGCGTGCGATCCGTCAGCCAAAGCGAGGTAATTTCCCGCTCGAGATCCTCTCGCTCCCGCACCGGGAAAGCATGTGCCTCGGGCAACCGGGCCTCCCGCAGCGTGCCGGACAGACGGCGGAGCTTTTCGAGAATGGTGCGGCGCTTCGACTCGGTCGGATGCGCCGTGAAGACCAGCTCGATGTGCAGCGAGTCCACGATTTCCTGCATCTCCTGGGCGTCCACACCGGCCGCCTTCAGCTTTAGAATCGCGTCCTCGATCGATTCGCGAATCACGACCTGCTGCATCGCCGTGCCCGCCTCGATCCGCCGGGCCCGCCGCTCGCGCAGGATCCGCACCCGGTAGTTCTCCTCCGCCAGATTCACCAGCTCGAAATACGCGGTGAACGCCAGCGCGATGCGATACGCCGTCGCCGGATCCATCCGGGCCACCCGCTCATCGATCTTCGCCGCAGCCTCCGTCTCGCCGGAACGGACGGCTTTCGCCAGCTTCCTGATCGTCTCGACGGCGTCCAGCACCGCCTCGCCTTCGATCTCGGCGACAACCTGTCCGAGAATGCGCCCCAGTCGGCGGACATCCTCCGATAAAAGCGAAAAATCATGACCCCGGGGGGAGGAGGGATTCGAGTCGTTCACAGGCATGGATGCTGAAAACCAAGAGCACGCCAACCGGTTCGATCAACCCCGGAACGCCACATCCCCGGATCATTTCCTCCCCCGCGCCCACCAACAGAATCCTCCCGATCCGCCCGCCTCTCCTTATCGGGTTGAATCGTTTCAGCACACCCACGGTCGATCGGGCTTTTCCTCGCGACACCTCCTCGCCTGAATGTCTGCATGCACCACACAACCCCGTCGAACGCAGCCCCCCTGCCCACCCGCATC
This sequence comes from Verrucomicrobiota bacterium, assembly GCA_003694825.1. Classification (GTDB taxonomy): domain Bacteria; phylum Verrucomicrobiota; class Verrucomicrobiia; order Opitutales; family Opitutaceae; genus J108. The sequence continues at coordinate 5,190 of RFJS01000101.1, forward strand.
CGCCACCGGCTCGCCACCCTCCTGCTCGGACTTCTCGTCGCCGTCAGCGCTGCCCCTCTCTCCGCTGACGAACAAAACTCGCCGACTCCTGAAATCACCGGCGAGCTGAAGAAGTGGCACAAAATCACCTTCACATTCGAGGGCCCCGAAACCGACGAACAGGCCACGCCCAACCCGTTCCTCGACTACCGTTTCGACATGGTCTTCCACCACCCCGCCACCGGAAAGACCTATCGCGTGCCGGGCTACTTCGCCGCCGACGGCCGCGCCGCCCACACCGCCGCCACCGCCGGCAACAAGTGGCGCGTGCATTTCTGTCCCGACGAGACAGGGGAATGGACCTACTCCGCGACCTTCTACGCCTACCGTTTCGTCGCCGTCAGCGAATGGGAAACCCCGGCCCGACATGCGAAAACCGGATACATGCACGGCGCTACCGGCACCTTCACGGTCGCGCCCAGCGACAAGACCGGCCGCGA
>RFJS01000102.1 GCA_003694825.1 Verrucomicrobiota bacterium
CCGGCGGCGCTTTCGGGATTGCCGACGATCCGGTTGGCGAGGCGGAAGGCGAGGGAATCCATCGGGCCGGAGGGGGGGACGCCGACATCCCAGTAGCCGAGACGTCCCGGAAAATCCTGGACCGTCGTTTGCGTGCCTCCGTCGATAACCTCGATGCTGTCGGTCCGGTATTCGATGGTCTCGAGCATTCGAGTGTAGACGGCGCCTTGCGTGAAGGCTTCGGAATTGAGAATCTGACGAAGGTAGCGCAGGTTGGTTTCCACGCCTCCGATGCGGGTTGTGGCAAGCGCATCGCGCATACGTGTCAAAGCCGCGGCCCGGTCGGCGCCGCGCACGATGATCTTGGCAAGCATGGGGTCGTAGTAGGGGGTGACCTCTGTTCCACGTTCGACCCATGTTTCCACGCGGGCAGCAGCGGGCAGGACGCACTCGGTCAGCACACCGGTGGACGGCTGGAAACCGCGTCCGGGGTCTTCGCAGTAGAGCCGCGCCTGGATGGACGCCCCATCGCACCGGGGACGGAAATCGGCGAGATCGAGTTCGCCGGCGGCCTGGAGGATCATCCATTCGACGAGGTCGATGCCGGTCACTTCCTCGGTCACGCCGTGCTCGACCTGCAATCGGGTGTTGACCTCGAGAAAGTAGAAGGCGCCGGTGGCATCGTCGTAGACGAACTCGACGGTGCCGGCGTTGGTGTAGCCGATCGATTGGCCGAGGCGGGCGGCGCCGTCGAGCAGGGCGCGGCGGGTTTCCGCGGTGAGTCCGGGCGCCGGTGTTTCCTCGATGATCTTCTGGTTGCGGCGTTGGACGGAGCAATCGCGCTCGCCGAGGGCGACGACATGCCCGCGGCCGTCGCCGAAGATCTGCACCTCGATATGCCGGGCTCGCTCGACGAATTTTTCCAGAAACAGGCCGCCTTCGCCGAAGTTGGCGCGACTGAGGCGCTCGATCCGATCGAAGGCTTCCTTCAGGGCCACCGGGTCGTGGCAGAGCTGCATGCCGATGCCGCCACCGCCGGCGGTGCTCTTGAGCATGACGGGATAGCCGATCGCCTCGGCGGCGCTGAGTGCCTCGTCGATACTCGAGAGCAGTCCACTGCCGGGGAGAAGCGGCACCCCCTCACGGGAGGCGATCTCGCGGGCGGTGTGCTTCAGGCCGAAGCGGCGCATGTCCTCGGGGCGTGGGCCGATGAAGACGATCCCGGCTGCGGCGCACGCCTCCACGAAATCCGGGTTTTCGGAAAGAAATCCGTAGCCGGGGTGGATGGCCTCCGCACCGGTCGTGCGAGCCGCCTCGAGAATCCGGTCGATATTGAGATAGCTCTGCGCCGCAGGGGCAGGGCCGATGGGGACGGCCTCGTCGGCCATGGAGACATGGAGGGAGTCCGTATCCGCATCCGAATACACGGAAACGGATGCGATACCCATGCGGCGAAGGGTCCGAATGACGCGGCAGGCGATGGCGCCGCGGTTGGCGATGAGGACTTTGCGGAACATCGAGCGGCTCTATTGCAGTGGAGGCCGTGGAGGGTGGGCGTGTTGTCAGGTGGCGGAGTCGGTCGGGTGATCCCAGATGATCACTTCAATCGGTGTCGGATTGTAGGCGTTGCAGGGGTTGTTGAGCTGGGGGCAGTTCGAGATCAGCGCGAGGATATCGCGCTCGGCGCGCAGTTCGACATAGCGGCCGGGACCGGAGACGCCGTCTTCAAAGGTGAGCCCGCCTTCGGGGGTCACCGGCACGTTCATGAAGAAGTTGATATTGCAGGTGATGTCGCGCTTGCCGAAATCGTCGCCGAAGCCGCACCCGCATTCGCAAGGCGCCTCCTGAGCACCGCGGATGAAGCTGTCCCGGCAGGCGTGCATGTATTCCTTCTCGTGGGCGTAGCGCATGGTATTGCTTTCTCGGGAGCAGGCACCGCCGAGGGTGTCGTGGCGGCCGCAGGTATCGGCGACGATCGTGAGCAGGGGGTTGCCTTCGGTCGAGTAGAGCACGGTGCCGGTGGTGAGATAGAGGGCGCCCTGCCGGCGAATCGTGTCGCTGGCGCTGTAGCGATTGGCCGGATCGTGGGCGTCGTAGAAGAGGGTGTCGGCGGCCTGGTTGCCCTCGAGATCGACGATGCGAAGGATCTGGCCCTGGCGGACGACGTGCGACCACCATTCGCCGGCGGGGACGATCTGGCGGTAGACGGCGGTTTTCGGGTCGAGCTGGCTTTCGGTGAGCATGGCGGAGAATCAGTAGCGGAGGCGGATGTAGTTTTCGGTGTTGGTCATCGCGCGCTCGTTTTCCGGGCGCGAGAGGCGGCAGGGATCGTCGGCCGGAACCGGACCGCTGGCGGGGAAAACCTCGAGGCGGACCTTGCGCGGGTGGTATTCCGGATCGGGGTCGAGTGGATGGGGGCAGGTGTTGAGCACGACGAGCGTGTTCAGCTCCATCCGCAGATCGATGTAGTCGTCCGGTTTCGAATTGCCCGGCACGAAGGTGAGACGGCCGGCGTCATCAGCGGTGACTTTGCTGAAAAAGTTGATGTTCGGCACGAGGTCGCGTTTACCGAGACCCCACTTGGCCAGTTCGATGAGAAAGCAGTCGCGGCCGTTCCGGTAGAAGTCATTGCGATGCGTCTGGTAGGGGTGGTGCCCATATTTTTCCTCGACGAGACGGGCATCGCTGCAGCCACAGGCGGCGTCGTGCCAGCCAACGGTGTCGGCAGTGATGGAGGCGAGAAGGCGCCCCATGTCCGAATGAATGCAATACGGATGTCGAAGCCGAAAGATATGCTGACCCTTGAGGGTGTCGGGCATGTTGTAGCGTTCGACGGGGACGTCGGCGTTGTAGAGCAACATGCCGACGTTGGCTCCGCCTTCGAGGTCGGTCAGGCGCAGGGTCTTGCCCCGGGAAATCACGCCGGACCACATGCCGGCATGGGTCAGAACCCGCGAGTAGATGGGCTGTGTTGTCTTCATGGTATCGAGGATCGTTTTGAGGAACGTGTCACGGCGGGTGGCACGGCTACTCGACATCGTCTCCGACCTCAGTGAGCCGGACGATGGGGAGGTCGCGCTGTGCCTGCTTTTCGGATGGTGGGTGAATGAGCGTATCGAGGTGGCGTCGCACGGAGAGAAACGGCGGCGTGAGAAACTGGTCCGGAGAGCGCGGTCGGGGGACCGGAACCTCCACGACTTCACGAACCCGTCCCGGATGCGGGTCGAGAACGAGGATGCGATCGGCCAGATAGACGGCCTCGTCGAGGTCGTGGGTGATAAAGACGATGGTGACGTCGACGTTCTTCCAGATCTGCAGCAGGTAGTGTTGCATCTGGCTGCGGGTCTGGGCATCGAGTGCCCCGAAGGGTTCGTCCATGAGCAGGACGCGGGGACGGTTGGCGAGGGCGCGAGCAATGGCGACGCGCTGTTTCATGCCGCCCGAAAGCTGGTGCGGGTAGGCGTTTTCGAAGCGCGAGAGGCCGACGAGGTCGATCCACTGCCGGGCATCCTGCTCGGCAGCCGGCCCGCTGCGGCCGCTCATGCGCGGACCGAACATGACGTTGCCCTTGACCGTGAGCCACGGGAAAAGCGTGTAGCCCTGGAACACCATGCCACGGTCCGGCCCGGGGCCCCGGACAGGCCGGCCATCGAGGAGCGCTTCGCCGGAGGTCGGTGTTTCCAGACCGGCGAGAAGACGGGCGAGTGTGGACTTGCCGCAGCCCGACGCGCCGATCACACACATGAACTCGCGCCGGTGTACCGAGAAGGAAACCGCGTCGAGTGCGGTAACCTCGCCGCGAGGTGTTGAGAAACGCTTGGTCAGTGCCCGAACCTCCATGACGATGGGGCGCTTCCGAAGGCGTTCAAAACGGGCGGCGACCTCCGGTGATTGTTCGCGGTAGTGCGGGAGCTTGAGCAAGTCGGGCGTCATGGCGAGGAAGCGCGGTTGTGCATCGCCTCGGCACGGTCGCGTGCGCTTTCGATGATCGTGCTCGGGAGCCATACGAGGCCGCGGGCCACGGCGCGGGAGGCAGGGCCGCCATGCCCGGTCCAGGGGAAGAACACGCCCCGCAGCCAGGCGAGGATCTGGTCGGTCGTGAACCCGATGATACCGATGAGGATGATGACGGGAAAGACGCGGTCAAAATTGCGGAAGCGCCCCTGAGTTTCGATGAACTCGGTGAGGCCGGTCTTCACCCCGATGAGTTCCGCGATGACCAGCCATGTCCATGCCCAACCGAGGAGGATGCGCAGGTCGTTGTAGAGATCGGGAAGGATGCCGGGGACGACGACGCGGGAGATGAGTTGGCGGGGGCGGGCGCCGAGGGTCTGCGCGGCCTCGAGCAGTGAGCGGTCGAGTAAGCGCGTGGTCTTGGCTACGACCAGCACCATCTGAAAGAACGTGCCGACAAAGACGAGGGCGATCTTTGGAGCATCATGTGCCAGAAAGATTGCGACGAGCAGGGTGCTGAAGGTTGGTGCCGGGAGATAGCGAAAGAAGTCGATGAAGGGCTCGAAGAGCCGGGAGAAGGTGTCGAAGGTGCCGCAGAGGATTCCGAGAGGCACACCCACGGCACAGGAGATGACAAAGCCGAGGAAGATGATGCGGATCGAAGTGGCGACGCGATCCCCCATGGAGGGCGATCCGTCTTCAGGCTGGTGGGTGAAGTCGTGCCAGCCGGCGGCAAGGACTTCGTGCGGGGCCGGCAGATAGACGGGGTTGGCGGGAACGCCCTGGGGGACCAGTTTGAGCAGCGGTTCGGTCGGGAGTTGTCCGTATGCAAATGTGGGCGAGTGGCGTTCGAGAATCGCCCAGTTATCACGGACAATCTCGAGGTTTTCGGCCGTGAGTGCCGGACGTGTGGCGACGCGGGCCCCGGTGGCGAGATCGCGCCAGAGCCGGTAGATGGCGGCGTCATCGGTGGACGAATCCCGTGTCATCCATCCATGAGCGAGACCGACGGGGGCAAGCTGGCGCAGGATTTTCAGATTCCGGCGTCGGGCTGATCGGGCGGAGGTGTCTGCCACCGAACCCGAGTCACGTGCAGCCCGGATGGTGTCGTTTTCCGCCCGTACGGCTGCGACGAATTCGGGAAAGAACTCGCGGCTGAGGCGGTCACCGGCAACATAGACCGTGGTGACGCCTTCGCGTTCGGCCGAGATTTGCAGCTTGATCTCGGGATGCCAGATCCACGGCGTGTAACTGACGAAGCACCAGAGACCGATCGGTATCAGAAAGGAAAGGACGGTCAGCAGGGTTCGTCGACCGGGAGGGAGATCTTCACGGACTTTGAACCAGCCTGAAAGTATGGAGCGCACGGGAAAAGACACACACGGGGAGCGGGCGCCGCCACCCGGAGCGGCGGCGCAGTAGCGGGAGAGCCGATGAGGTCCGGGGCGGCGTTGGGAGGAAGCCGCGAAACGCCCACCCCGGCGCGGTTACATTCCGCGCATCTTCGCGACCTCTTCGGTCAGGGACGGATCGAGGTATTTCGCCGCCGGCTGGCTCTCGGAGTAGACCCCGTATTTCAGATTGAACGCGTCGACATATTCCGTCGACCCGTAGACGGAGCCGAGGCCGCTACCCGGCTTCCAGCGTTCGAGGGCCTCCTTCAGCGAGAGGATGTAGGTGCCCTTCAGGAAGGGCTCGTATTCCTGTGGCGAGACCTTCACGCGGCTGGCGAGAATGGCGAGGGCTTCATCGAGATTGGCATCATCGCGGATGAAGTCCACGATGCGGTACCAGACCTCGACAACCTTGAGCCAGTCAGCCCGCCGCTTCTCCAGGCTCTCTGCTGAGACATAGAGCAGGTCGTAGATAATGCCGGGAGCATCCGCCGAAGTGAAAATCGGATGGGAGCCGTTCAGTGCCTTGAGCGCCTGGCCGGAGTTTGGCTGCCACGCCGCGATGGCGGACACGGCACCGGAGGCAAGCACCTGCGGGGTTTCGTTGGTGGGTGTATTGACGATCTCCACATCCGCTTCGGACAGCCCGGCTTTTTCCAGGCCGGTGAGGAAAAGCAGGTGCGGGACGAAGCCCATCTCGAGGCCGACTTTTCTGCCTTTCAGATCAGCCATCGTTCGGATGGTGGGCGCGGCGACGACCATGTCGTTGCCGTTGGAGAAATCATTGATGAGGATGCCGACGGAGGGCTTGCCGGTCGCGCCGGTCACAAGGGCGTCTCCGTTGGTCATGCACACGGCATCGACGTTGCCGGAGACGTAGGCGTCCATGGATGGGACATAGTCGAACCACAGAAACTCAACATCGACACCGGCTTCCTGAAACCAACCTTTGCGGATGCCGATCTCCCAGGCGATCCAGCCCGGCCAGTCGCTGTAGGCGATCTTCAACGGGGCGGCTGACGCCGAGAGCGGGATCGAAAAAACAGATACGATAATAAGGAGAAACCCGATGAGGGAGCGGAGTGTTCGGACTTTTGTCAGTGGCATTTTCGATGTGGATGATGAGACGGTGGAGAAATCGTGAGAGGGATTGAGCATGTCGCGTGCCATTGGCGGTTGAAGAAAGGTCGCAGTTCCCGGGCACGGTCTACAACTTCCGCAAATCGGCACGGAGGTGGGGGATGGCGCTGGCGAGGTGTTGGCGGATGGCGGCTACGGTGTCGCGGAGGGTCTGCCCGTCGCGGGCGGCGAGACGGATGGCGAGCAGGTCGGGGTCGAGCGCGGTGAGGCCGAGGCGGATGCCGTCGCCGTGGAGCGAGGTGATGGCGGCGGCGAGTGTATCGATAGAACTGATGCGTGGTGAAACCGCGATGAGCGAGGCGAGCCACGCGGATGGCGTTTGAAAGAAGCGTGCGGCGGCGGCCAGTTTTCCGCCGGCGGCGTCGAGGCGCTCGACGAGGACGGGCCGACCATCGAGATGAACATCGAGGGCGAGCTGGAGGCGCCGCCAGGCCCACAGCTCGCCGCGGCCGGCACGCCCCGGGGCGAGCGCATCGAGGAAGACGAGTTGGGCGCCGCGGGCGCAATGGATCGTGGTTTTCTGAAGGAAGCTCGTGTCGCGATGCGGACAGAGCGGCTCGGGATAAAAGTCGAGAAAGGCGCCGGCGGCGACGTGGAGGCTCTGCGAACTGCGTGCCGTGCCGTCGAGCATCGTGAAGGCGCGGGTGACGGCGGGGGTGGTCACAGAGAGCGCAGCGCGATCGGTGGCGTGAACGCGCATCTCCAGTGAATCGCCGGAGAGGATGCCGGCGGTGGGGTTGATGACCTGGACGTGCAGCGTGTGCCCGTTCCAGTGCGGCTTGCTGATGTGGAAGGGGGCGCGAAAGGACTGGCGGGCGAGGATGGTCCGGCCGTCGGGGCGCGCCCGCGCCTCGAGGTGGAGGTGGCCGCGGAGCCGTGGGGCCGGGGCAGGGTCCGGCGCGGCTGGACGCTGGCAGGCAGTGGCCTCCGAGCCCGGGATCATGCCTCCGTTGGCGTTGTCGCGAAGAGGACCTGGTGTTCGATCCAGGCGATGACCTGGTCGAGGTTGTGCCGGCGCTTGAGGTCGCAGAGCAGGAAGGGGCGGGAGCCGCGCTGCTCGCGGGCGTCGCGCGCCATGACGTCGAGGTCGGCGCCGACGAGCGGGGCGAGGTCAGTCTTGTTGATGATGAGCAGGTCGGAGAACTTGATGGCAGGGCCACCCTTGCGCGGGATCTTGTCGCCCTCGGCGACGTCGATGACGTAGATGAAGGCGTCGACCAGCTCGGGTGAGAACGTGGCCGAGAGGTTGTCGCCGCCGCTTTCGACGAGGACGAGCTGCAGGTCGGGGAAGCGCTGTTCGAGGGACCGGATGGCCTGTTCGTTCATCGTCGTGTCGTCGCGGATGGCGGTGTGCGGACAGCCGCCGGTTTCGACGCCAAGGATCCGTTCGGCCGGCAGGGCGCCGTTGCGGGTGAGATACTCGGCGTCCTCGAGCGTGTAGATGTCGTTGGTGACGACGGCCATGGAGTAGCGGTCGCGCAGCGTCTCGCAGAGGCGCAGGCAGAGCATGGTCTTGCCGGAGCCGACGGGGCCGCCGATGCCGATGCGTGGGGGACGGGTCATGAGATGAAGAGTCTGAAGTTGGCGGTTTCGTGGCGGGCCGAGGCGATGTCCCACCAGGGGTTGAATGTGCCGAGATCCTCGATACGCTTTTGGGCGGCCCGAGCGATCAGCGCCGGGGCGCAGGCGAGGGCGTCGGCGAGGAGGGTGTGGACGGCGTTCTGGCCGAGCCGCAGGAGTTTCACGGCAGCCGAGGCGAAGGCTGCTGCGGCGGCGTAGACGATGCCGGCGAGGGTGGCCTCGAGCGGCGCGCCGAGCGTGCGACCTTCGATGGCGGCGACGATGGCGGAGGGGCGGGGCCAGTTTTCGGCAGTCGCGCGGCGGTTGAATTCGGCGGCGAGGCCTCCATGGAGGCGGGAGGCGAGATCGGCGCGCTGGCTGCCAATGGCGAGACAGGCGCGGCGGACTTCGGCTGTTCCGCGCATCGCGGCGCCGAGGTGGGAGAGGTGGTGGAGCCTCGGCCAGTCGATCGGTGTGTCTGCCGCCTCCCAGGCGAGCCTCGCGAGTGGCAGGTCGGTGTCGGCAAGCGGCGGCAGGGCGTGATCGAGGAGAAATGTGCGCAGGGCGGCGAGATCGGTGACCGTTCCCGCCTCGAGAAGGCCTTCGAGTCCGAAGGAGTGCGCGTAGGTGCCGGTCGGGTAGAAGGAGTCCGCGGTCTGGAGGAAGGCCCCGACCCATCGGGCGGCGTCAGCCATGGACGTGGTCGTGGGCATGGCGGCGGCTGTGCGCCGCTGGTCGGATGAAGGGGTGGGCCGCGTCTTCGGCGTGGCCGTGGGTGTGGCCGACCACGGCGGCGAAGCGGTGGGGCTCGAAGACGGCCTCGTCGTTTGTATAGGGCCGGC
>RFJS01000002.1 GCA_003694825.1 Verrucomicrobiota bacterium
AGGGTTGATCACGAGAGGAGCCGGGGCAAATGCCGGGCCGGAGGCTGGCGCGACCGCCCCCGTCGGAAAGGACAGCCGGGGTTGAAATTGCATACACTATACTAAGTGTAAAGAGCGAATTGACATCGGAAGCGGGGCTGTCAGAAAGAGCCGCGCGCTCCCGCTGCCCCGGGGCGAAGCGCCTGCGAAGCGGTGGAATCGTTCCGGTGACGTTCCCTTGGTCGCAGGCTGTGCCCGCCAGCAACCTACAGCTTGATGCCACTCCCATGTCCGAGATTTCCGAAACGCTCAAACACGAGGCCCAACTGAACAAAGAGCAGATCCGCGAAGAGGACCGCGTGCCTCTCGGGCAGAAAATCGCCTATGCGATGGGGGTGGTGTCCGACCACTACGCCACGGTCTGTCTGACGATGTTCGTGAACGCGTTCTTCGTGGATTTCCTGAAGCTCGGCGCCTCGATCGTGGGCTATGCGCAGGGCGTGGCGCGGTGTTGGGACGCGTTCACCGACCCACTGGTGGGGTCGCTGTCGGACCGGTGCAAGAGCCGGTTCGGCCGGCGCAAGCCGTTCGTATTCGCCGGGGCTGTGCTCACCGGGTTGTGCTTTCCGTTGATCTGGCTGGTGCCGGAGCACTGGAGCAGCACGGCGATCACCGTCTACCTCTTTGCCGCGCTGCTGGCGTTCTACTCCTGCTACTCGATCTTTTCGGTCCCCTACGAGGCGCTGGGGGCCGAGCTGACGGCGGACTACAAGGAGCGCAGCCAGATCTTCGTGGTGCGCAGCTATGTGCAGCAGGTCTTCAACCTGGGCATCATCTGGATCTTTCCCTTCGCGATGTTTCTCGCCACGAAGTCGTGGATCGGGGGGGAGGTAAACGGTGTGCGGGCAGTGAGCGTGCTTATCGCCCTGGTCATCATCACCGCAGGCATCATCCCGGCGATCTTCTGTGTCGAGCGCTACCGCAACATCGCCGAAAAAGAGGGCCGGGGAGCGTTCTGGACGGGGGTGAAGGCGCTGGTGCGCAACAAGCCGCTGCTCATCGTCATCGGGACGATCTGCACCTACCTCTTTTCGATCATCGCCACGATGAATCTCTCCTACTTCGTGAATGTCTACTACATCTACGAGGGGAAGATTCAGGCGGGCGCGGTGCTGGGCGGCATCGATGGCACCTTGCGTTTTTTCATCTCCATCGCCGCAGCCTGGGGGATCAAGAAACTCTCCGATCGCTTCGACAAGCACCACCTGATGATGGCGTGCGTCACGATTCTGCTCATCGCCTTCGTGGGCACCTATTTCACGACGCTTCCGGGGCGCCCCTGGCTGTCGCTTGCGTTCAAGCCGCTCATCGCCATCGGCGAGGTCGGCTTCTGGGTGCTGATTCTCTCCATGCGCGCCGATGTGTGCGACTGGGATGAATACAAGACGAACAAGCGCAACGAGGGGCTCATCGCGGCGATGACAAACTGGGTGAACAAGATCGCCATCACCCTGGCGGTCGTCGTGTCCGGCCTCCTGCTGCAATATGTCGTGCGTTTCGACAGCAGCCTGCCCGAGGAGACGAAGGCCCGGATCGAGATCCAGGCCGAGGCGGAATACGAGGCGCTCCCCGAAGAGAAGAAGCAGGGCGAGGACGCCGTCACGCTCGATCAGGTGCGCAAGGAGCTGGAGCAGAAGGCCGTCATGGAGAAGCAGGAGCCCGGGACGATGGCCCGCCTGCGGCTGTTCTATACGATGCCCCAGGTGGTGGCGTTGATCGTCTGCCTGATTCTGCTCAGTCGCTATCCGTTGAGCCACGCCCGGATGAAAGAGATTCGCGGCGAACTCGAGGCGCGCCGCGGCAAGGCGGTCGGATAGGCGCCGCGCCCGGATCGGCGGGGGTGCGCCCCCGACCGATGCGGCGGCGTGGCTTTCCATCCTCCGGCCGGTATGGGCGTTTCCGGGATCCCCGGACCGGTGCCGGCTTGCTCACGGCTTCGCGACCGGCCGCGGGCGCGGCGAACCATCCCGGGGGTGAGCCCGTGCGCGAGCCTCGCCCGCATCGGTGGGCGTTGGCGCGTCGAGCGGGGACGGTGTCACTACGGTTACGGAGCGGCGATGAGGAGTTCGCGCGCGTCGGATTTTTCCGGGACCGGCGTCTCGGTGACTTCGCCGCCCGGCCAGGTCACCTGCACCGCGAGGGGGTGCGAGGGGAGGCCGAGCACCTGGACGGCGGAATCCTGCGACCAGTAGCCGGCGCCGCGCGTGACAACGCGGGCCGGGCCGTAGCCGCCGGCGAACTTCACGCGGATGATCGCGCCGACTCCGGAGGGATTGGCGGGCGGGCCTTCGAGGCGGATGCGCAGTCCGGGGCGGGCGGATACGTTGCGGAACAGGCGCAGCGGGGCGGCGTTTTGCGCTACGGCGAGATCGGGACGTCCGTCGTGATCGATGTCGGCGACGGCGGCTCCGCGCTGTTCGCCCCAGATGAGCAGACCGCTTTCGTGGCCGGGCACGGGCGTGAAGCCGCCGCGGCCGTCGCCGAGCAGGAGCAGGCCGCGGCCGGCGTCGTTGCGCGGCGTCTCCACCTGCACGGCGAAGTAGTTTTCGGCGAGGAAGAGGTCTTCGTTGCCGTCGCCGTCGAAGTCGGCCACGCACACGCCGAGCGCGGTGGCGAGCTGGGCGCGGACCGGGAGCGGGCGCGGTTCGAAGTGGTCGCCGCGATTGAGAAACACCTTGTGTTCGAGTGTTTTCGCCTCGAGGCGTTCGGTCTTGCGCAGGCGGTCGCCATAGATGGCCTGCAGGCTGGCGGCGCCGAAGTTCCCGAAGCTCTTCATCTCCTCGCGCACGAACGGCATGGCCCGGCTGCTGCAGCTGAACCCACGCTCGGGCACGAGGCAGCCCATTTCCTGGTCGAAGTGTGCTTCGATGATGTCCCGGGTGCCGTCGTTGTTGAGGTCGCCGAAGTAGATTTCGAGCGGGTGGCCGGGACGGTAGCTGCCTTCGTATTTGCTGTTGCGTCCCCAGTTGGTGGCGACGATGTCGAGGCGGCCGTCGTTGTCGAAGTCGCCGAGGTGGACGCCGTTCCACCAGCCGGTCTCGCCGTCGAGGCCCAATGTCGCGGTGGCATCCTCGAAGGGGCCCCCTCGGTTGAGGAACACCCGCACCGGCCCCCATTCGCAGGCGAGGACGAGATCGGCGGCGCCGTCTCCATCGAGATCGCCGAAGGCGGAGGCGGAGACGAGCCCGATCTCGGCGAAGGCGGCGCTGCGGGCATCGTCGCGAGTCATGACGCCGAGGTCGTTGAGATAGACGAAGGAGCTGGCGGGGCGGGGATACTGGTTGGGGACGACGCGGCCGGCGATGAAGAGATCGAGGTCGCCGTCGCCGTCGATGTCGGCCATCGAGAGCGCACCGGTGGTGGACTCCGCCGTCGGCATGAGCGGTCCCTGTTGAAACCCGGCACGGGCGTCCCGGCGGAAAGTGAGGAACTGGATGACTTTGTGCGGATCGACAAGTTCGAAGTTGGATACGCCGAGGAAGAAATCGAGGTTTCCTCCCGGAGCCGGGTTGACGAGCACGGCGGTCTGGTCGGAGAAGGCCTCGACGCTCGGTTGCGGGGTGAAGGGGTGCTCGGGGCCGTTGTTGAGGAAGAACATGAGGCGCCCGCCGCGGCCGCTCGGGAACACGAGGTCGTCGAAGCCGTCGCCGTTGAGGTCGGCCCAGGTGACGCCGGGGCCGAGCTGGCTGAGGCGGTTGGGCAGGAGGGGCTGGTGGGCGAAGTCGTTATAGGCGGTCTCGACGTGGCTGTAGCCGATGCGGTCGGTGGCGTCGGCGAAAAGTGTCCGCCGGGGCGGCGGGTTGGCCTGTTTGTCCGGGATGGCGCGCGGGACGCCGGCCTGGCGGATGGTGTAGTGGTTGCCCGGATGGATTGCATCGAGCGTGGTGCGGGTGCCGTCGGGCCAGTCGACGATGAGGATGGCGCGCCGCGGATCGCCGGGCCAGGCGAACGTTCGCACGGTATCGGCACCGGAGGCGTAGATGCCGCCGGCGGTGATCTCCACGCTCTGGCGGCGGCCATCGGTGAGGAGGGTGAGGCGCGCGCCAACGGCGGCGGTGTTGGGCTTTTCGCCGATGAGGCGGACGGAGAGCCGCGGGGCGGTGGTGTCGTTGCGGTAGATCTCGGGAGGCGCCTCGGTGTTGCTGATCGCGACATCGAGATCGCCGTCGTTGTCGAGGTCGGCGAGGGCGATGCCGCCGGAGATTTCGGACGCGCCGAACCCCCAGGCGCGGGTGACGTCCTCGAAACGATAGTCGCCGGCGTAGCGGAAGATGAAGTTGGGGCGGGGGAGGCGGGGCATGGCCTTCTGGGTGAGGAGGTTTTCCTCGATGCTGAGGGGGCCGTGCTCGGCGATGCGGCGCTTGAGAGCCTCCTGAAAATCGGCGTCCATGAAGTCGCGAATGGCACCGGTGGTGATGATCAGGTCGGGAAAGCCGTCGAGATCGATGTCGGTGAAGACGGGAGCCCAGGACCACTCGGAGGCCTTGACGCCGGCGTATTGGGCGATCTCGGCCCAGGTGTTGTCGCCGCGATTCAGATACAGCGTGTTTTGCATGATCTGCGGGCGGTTGGCGATCTCGCCGAGGGTGTTTTTCGGCGGAAGCATCACGCCCATCTGCTTTTTGCGCAGGGTGTGGCTGCGGCTGAGCATATCGACGACGATGAAGTCCTCGTGTCCGTCCCGGTCGAAGTCCGCGAAGTCGACGCCCATGGAGGAGCTGCTCGTGCGCCGCAGCGCCAGCGGGGCGACGGGGTCGAAGTGGCCGGTGCCGTCGTTGATCCAGAAGCGGTCCGGTGACTCGAAGTCGTTGCAGACATAGAGGTCCGGATCGCCGTCGTGGTCGACGTCCCGGAAGGTGACGCCCAGGCCCCAGTCTTCGGGCAGATCGACCGGATGGCCGTTTTCGTCGCGAAAGCGGGTGTTCACACCAGTCGTGGGGGTGAAGCGGCCGGTGCCGTCGTTGAGGTAGAGGACATCGTGAAGGCCGTTCTCATCGACGCTGGTCTTCACGCTGCCGTTGATCTCGATCTCGTTGATCGTGAAACGACGGGCGAACTCGGGGTCGAGGGGGAGCCCCTGGCGCCGGCGTTCGATTTGTTCGCGGGCGATGGCGTTGAACTCGGCCGGCGTCATCCGGTCGGTGACGATGGTGTTGAGGTAGCGCGAGGTGTAGAGGTCGAGGTCGCCGTCGAGGTCGATGTCGGCGAGGGCGAAGGTGGTGATGCCGCCGATGGGCGATTCCTCCCAGGCGACGGCGTCCGACGGCGTGAAATGGCCGGAGCCGTCGTTGGTGAACAGGAAGCTCGGTCCGTAGAGGGAGCCGAGGAGCAGGTCGAGGTCGCCATCGCCGTCGGTGTCAGCGAAGGCGGCGGCATTGATATGGCGTCCGGGCAGGGCCAGCCCGGCGTCCGAGGTGATGTCGGCGAAGCGCCAGTTGCCCAGGTTTCGATAGAGGCGGCCGGGGCCTTCACCGCCGGCGAAATAAAGATCGCACCAGCCGTCGCCGTCGATGTCACCGGCGGCGACGCCGGCGTTGTCGACGTATTGCGTCGAGGTGAAGGCGCTCCGTCCGAGCGAGCCGGGAAAGTCGATGCCGATGGCGGAGCCGTCGACGCGCGTGAACCCGGCGCGTGCGGCTGCTTCGGACTCCGCGTGCGACGGAAGCGGCTCCACGGTCACGCCGGGGCTCGAGGTCGATGTCGCGGCGGAGAGGACGGGCAGGGCAAGACCAACAGTGAGGAGGCGGTGCAGGGGGAACATGGGATGA
>RFJS01000555.1 GCA_003694825.1 Verrucomicrobiota bacterium
GCTCTCGACCGTGATCAAGACCGGTTTTTCCGCAGCCATCGCGATCATCCTGACGATCGCTGCTTACGTCGGGTGAGACGCCGTTCGGTTATGCTGATGCGGGGGAGGTGTGAAAGGCACGATGCCGACCAACGCTGAACGCAACGATGAGATCAAGCACTTCGTCCTCGACACCAATGTGCTCCTGCACAACCCGAACGCCCTGTTCGTGTTTCAGGAAAACCACGTGATCATCCCCTTTCCGGTGATCGAAGAGCTCGACAAGATGAAACGCCGCGAGGACGACATCGGCCGCAACGCGCGGGCGTGCATCCGTCATCTCGACCGGCTCCGAGAATCGGGCAAACTGACCGAGGGCGTCGCGTGGGGAACGCTCAAACTCAGCCCGGAGATCGCCCCGTCGATCGGTGTCAACGGCGCGACCGGGACGATCCGCGTCGACGTCCGTGATTACGAGCGTCCGCCGGTCATCTCGGAGGACTCGCCGGACAACCGCATCATCGCTGTCGCCTGGCATTTGCACAAGGAAGGTGTGCGGGCCGTCTTCGTCTCGAAAGACCTCTCGGCCCGCATCAAGAGCGACTCGCTCGGCATCCGCACCGAGGACTTCGAAAACCAGAAGGTCGATGCAGAACGCCTCTACACAGGCTACATAACCGCCGAGACGCCCGGCGAACTGATCGACGAGATGTATCGAGAACGCATGATCTCCCTCGATCGGCTTCGCGATGTGCTGCGCGTCACTCCCGACACAGGCGAGCCCTACGTGCGGGAACTCGTGCCCAACCAGTTCCTGGTGATGAAAGACCTCGGAGAAGAGGCACACTCCGGGCTCGGCCGCAGACTGGCCGACACCGACCACGTCCAGCCCGTCACCGTGCAGCGCAAAGCCACCTTCGGCATCATCGCGCGCAACGTGCAGCAGACCATGGCCCTCGACCTGTTGCTCGACGACGAGGTCCGGCTGGTCACGCTGCTCGGCTCGGCAGGCACAGGCAAGACGCTCCTGGCGCTGGCCGCCGGCATGCACAAGGTCTTCACCGAGCAACGCTACGACAAGCTGCTCGTCGCCCGTCCCATCATGCCCATGGGACGCGACATCGGCTACCTGCCCGGCGACAAGGACGAGAAGCTGACCGCGTGGATGCAGCCCATCTTCGACAACCTGACGTATCTGCTCTCCACCCGCGGCTCACATATGCAGCAAGCCGAGAGCCACTCTCCCGAGCAGCGCATCAGCAAACTGATGGCCGACGGACGCCTCGTGCTCGAGCCTCTGACCTACATTCGCGGCCGCTCCATTCCGCACCAGTTCATGATCGTGGACGAAGCCCAGAACCTCACGCCGCACGAAATCAAGACCATCGTCAGCCGCGTCGGCGAGGGCACCAAAATCGTCCTCACCGGCGACATCGGCCAGATCGACAACCCCTACCTCGACTCGGCCTCCAACGGGCTGAGCTACACCGTCGAAAAAATGAAAGGGCTGGCTGTCGTCGGACACGTCACCCTGGCACGGAGCGAACGCAGCGAACTTGCAAGCCTGGCGGCCCAGCGGCTGTGACGCTCCCCCGGCCGCCCGCCAGCACGTTCCCGGCTGTGGACCTCCGTCGATCGTCCGACGGTGCGGTCAGCGCTGGATGAGCTCTTTCCATCGCCCGAGGGAGGCCTCGTCGGTCAGGTCATAGCGCAAAGGCGTGACGGTGATGCACCTTCGAAACAGGTAATCCACGTCCGACCCTGGCTCGGTCTCGTGAAAGTCAAACCCGCCGGATGCCGACCAGAAGTAGATCTGCCCGTCGGGCGCGCTGCGCTGCTCAAACCGATCGGCGATCCCGTGGGTGTTCATCGGACAAACTACCACGGGCATCTCGGCGTCCGGGTCCACTTCGCCCTCGGCGCCGCGCTCGCTCAGCGGGCGAAAGGTCGCACCGCTGGCGGCCCGTTGGCGCGCAATCGAAGCAGGGTCGTCGGCCGCTGTCGGCGGAAGCTCGCAGCGCGGCACGTTGATATTCAGGCAGGTGTGCGGCTCGAGCGGTTCGCCCTGGAGCAGAAGCCTGATCGCCCGCATCGCATGACGCGCGCCGGCTTCGAAAAGCGTCCGCCCGCGGCCGATGTGCATGCTGACCGCGATGGACGGCACCCCGAGAAACGCCGCCTCCAGGGCCGCTGCGACCGTGCCCGAGTAAATCACGTTGATCCCGACGTTCGCGCCGGCGTTCATGCCCGAGACGACCAGATCGGGCCGCCCGCCCATGTGCTCGGGCCAGAGGTTGGTCAGCGCGAGCTTGACGCAGTCTGCCGGACGACCATCGACGGCGATACCGACCTGCCCATTCACCTCGATCGGCTGGGTCATGAGCGGCTGGTGGAACGTGACGCCGTGGCTCGTGGCCGACTGGACGGTGAGCGGGGCGACGACGAAGACTTCTCGGCCAGCGCGCGGTGCAGAGCGAGCAGCCCGGGGGCGCGGATGCCGTCGTCATTGGTCAGCAGGACTCGCATGGGCGAGGATAGGCCAGGCGGAAGTCACGCCGGATTGTTCCGCATCCCGGCCAGCGGAGGTTCAGGGTGCTCTGACGCGAGATCAGGAAAAACGTCCAGACCGGCACTCCGGCCGCAAGAATGAACGCAAGCGTCAGAGACGGCGGCGCCAAGAGGGCGTGGTAGGCAACGAACCCACGGCCCGTATGCCAATGGCGGAACCTGTGCCAAATCTCCGCAAGCATCACCTGAAACGCTCCGTCGAGCGCGAGCACCGTGAGTGCGAC
>RFJS01000556.1 GCA_003694825.1 Verrucomicrobiota bacterium
AGAAAACTTTCTCGGGAAGCGGCGGCGCAGGACGAACGGACCTGAAAATGGTTTATCGCTAAATCAAGGCAACCCCACCCGGCGTTCGATCGTTAGAATCGTTGGTCCGCGCGCGGAATGGTCGGCGGACGAGAACCGGTGGTCAGGGCACGAGGTAGACCTCGACGAGGGCGACGCCGCTGGAGCCGTTTACGCCGCCGGCCTGGACGGTGTAAACGCCGGGCGGAAGTGTGATGACGAAGGCGGCGTCGCGGCTTGCTTCGGGGAGGGCGAAAGCACCGATGGCGTCGGAGACTTCGGTGATGAGGGCGCTGTCGCCGTTTTCACCCCAGTTGTCATTGTCGAGCAGCCTCTCTTCGGTTTCGCCCGTCTGGCGGAAGACCGTGAGCTGCGGGTCCTCGAGGGCGTCGTCGATGCCGTAGCTGGCGAGGGTGGGGCCGATAGCGCGCACGAGGAGCGTCTGTGGTCCATCGCCGTCGAGCACGAAGCCGGGGATCATCACGTCGGCGCCGCTCCCCACGTAGCCGCGGTTGGAGATGTTCAGGAGGCGGGCGCCTTCTTCGGCCTCTTCGGCATCGTAGAGCTCGACCATGACGACGCCGGTTTCGCCGCCGGTGTCGGAACAGACGACGCTGTAGGCACCGGGGGCGAGGTCGAGCAGCAGGACCGCGTCGCGGCTGCCGTCGAGCAGTTCGAAGGCGCCGAGCAACGGCGAGAGCGCGGCTATCTCGGCGGCATTGGTGTTGTCGCTCCAGTTGTCGTTGGCGGCGATGTCGAGCCATCCGCTCGCCGTCTGGAGTTTCAGGGTCATTTGTGGGTCGGGCAGCGCGTCGCTCAGGCCGAAGTCGGCGAGGCGGGGGCCGACGGCGCGGATGAGAAGTTTTTTCGCAGCCGAACCGTCGAGGACGAAGCCGGGGATGAGAATGTTTTCGCCAGTGAGGCAGCGGGCGCGGGTGGAGAGGTTGAGCAGCCGGGCGTTGGAGGCCGGCGCGGGGTCGACCGTGACGGAAATGGTCTCGCTGATCACCTCCGTGCCGCCTGCCGAGACGACGGCGCGGTATTCGCCGGTATCGAAAAGTTGGGCCACGGCGAGGTCGAGGGTGCCCCCTCCCGGTTCGCCGATGTTGACCCATGTGCCGTTGCGCCAGACCTGCCACTGTACCGAGACATTGGATCCGCCTCCGATGGAGAGGCTCAGCGCGGCGGATCCGCCGGCGGTGGCGGTGATCGCGCCGGTGCCGGCCAGGCTCACGGTGGGGAGGATTTCGAGGGTGCCTTCGCCATAGCCGGTGTAGGAGGGGTCTTCGACGGTCGCGACGACGGCATAGACCCCCGCATCGACCGGAAGCTCTTCGCTTCCCGAGTAGGTGACGCGGGTTTTCAGGCCCGGAGGGGCGGTGGTGACGGTGGCGGATTTCGCCGTGCCATCATAGGTGAAGGAACCGCCGGTGACCGAGACCTCCGCGACGGCTCCGGTGACGGCGAGGGTGAGCGTGGCCGATCCGGTGCCCGTGGCGTTGGTCGCGCTGATCGTCACGGCGAATGGGCCGCTGACCACGGGCGTGCCGGAGATGAGGCCGGTGGCCGTGTCGATGCGCAGGCCGGCGGGGAGACCGGCGGCGCCGAAGCTCGTGGGCGATCCGGAGGCCGTGATCTGATAGGAAAATGCCGTGCCGACCTCGGCCTCCGCCTCGGTGGTGCTGGAGATCACGGGAATGACCTCGGCGAGGCCGCCGGGATTGCCGTGGACGGTGGCGGAGGCGGACCAGGAGCCCTGCTGATCCCAGTCGCGCGGGGCGGTGGTCGCGGTATCGACGGTGACGAGCGAGTAGCCGTCGCCCGCGGTGGCGGGATACCAGTCGGGCTCGTAGCGGAATTTGAGGATATGCACGTCCCAGGGGGCGGGAAGGGTGAGCGCGATCGTCTCGCCCGAGTTGTCGAGAGCACCTGAATACACGCCGTCGGCGAGGACGGCCGCGGCGGATGGGTAGCGCGAGAGAAACGCGTCGCGGTTGCGGCAGACGACGAGGTAGGCGTTGGGCGCGAGCGTGGTGCCGGCGGGGAAGGTGTAGTCGATGCCGTTGGTGAAGCGCACGCCGCTGAGGTCGAGGGTGGAGGTGCCGATGTTCTGCACCTCGATGAACTCGTAGTCGCCGGCGTCGCTGGGGGCGGCGGGCTTGTACATGATTTCGGTCACGCGCAGGCCATCGAGCAAGGCGGTGAAGGCGGCGGGCAGTTCCGTGTCGTTGGGCAGGCCGGGGGTGGGCACGGCGAAGTTGGCCCACGTCTCGCCCCCATCGGGTGACCGGCCGGTCGATGTGTCTTCGGGCTGGGAGTTGAAGTCGATGCGGTCGATGACGGCCCCGTTTTCGCCGACGAGGAAGATGAAGTCGAAGTCGCCATCGAGGTTGTATTCGAGTTTGTCGGTATCGAGCACGAGAAAGGCGCCCGGGCCGATGAAGCTGAGCTTGCGGAAGTCATAGCGGTCGGGGCGGTTGAGGATGTCATCGGTAATGCGCACCCCGCCGAGCGCGACGGGGACGGTGAGAGGGTTGTGAAGTTCGATGAAATCCTTGTCGGTGCGGACTTCGATGCGGCCGGCCCACTCGTTGATGCGGATGCGGTTCACGTCACCCAGGGCGACGGCGTCCCCGTTGGCGGCGCCGATGGTCGGAGAGGTCAGGGCCCAGGTGTCGGGCGAGGATGCGGTTCGCGCGATGGAGAGGTCGGCGACCTGGAAGCCGAACTTGATGCTGTCGAGGAGGGCGCCGCCATTGGATTCGGAATCGTGGAGATAGACGGCGTCGCCTTCGGCATCGAGGGCGAAGCCGGTGTGCAGTCCGGGGGCATCGGTGTCTTTGTCGGCGTAGACGACGAGGGAGCCGCCGGCTGGAATCGTGGTTCCATTCGGGAAGGTGTAGGCGGTGGGCGCGGTGTAGTCGCCGAGCCGCATGCCGCCGAGATCGATGGCGGTGGTTCCGGCATTGTACAGTTCGATGATGTCGGGGTGGGCGTCGCCGTTGGCATGAGTGGTGAGGTTGGTGGTGAGCACTTCGTTGATGCGCAGCGCGGGGGTGGCATCGGCGGTGCGGGTGCTGGTGCTGGTCGCTTCGGACGGAGCGATCTTGTCCTCGCCGATGAGGCCGAGGAGGTAGGCCTGCCGCTGGGTCATGTATGCCTTTACCGTTTCGCGTATCGATTCGGGCACCCAGTCTCCAAGGTGGTTGTCGAGGAACTGGTAGAAGGGCGGGTTGGCCGTGTCGGTGGTGTCGGCATCGAAGATGGAACCGAACAGCTCGCGGATGGCGGTGAGGTATTTGGCCCGGAAGACGGCGTTGCCCGGGCGGGTGCTGTCGCCGAGGAGGGGCAGGAGGGGCTCCATGAGCGTGACGGCGCCGGTGCCCATCCGGCGGATCGTGTCGGTCTCGGTGGCATCGTAGAGGCCGACGTCGGTCGGCCCCCAGGTCTCCTCACCCTGCCCGAAGGTGGTGTCCATGTCGTGAGGGATCAGATACATCCTGGTGGAGTCGCCGCTGCGAATGAAGGCGGCGGCGTAGTCGTCATCCTCGCCGGTGGAGATGTTGGGCTCGTTGTTGGGCATGATCGTCATGACGGCGAACCAGCGGGCGAGGTAGTCGAGGTCGGTCAGCCCGGCGAGGGTGGCCATCTCCTCGTCGCTGAAGCCGGTGCCGTCCCAGGTGCCGGAGGCGGCGTCGCCGGCGGTCTCGCCGTCGAAGTGCGGTGCGCAGAGGTCCTGGTAGGTTTTGATGAAGTTCATCACGTCGGACCAGTCGTTGGCGGATTTGTTGTTCTGCTTGCTCCAGCCGCTCCATTCCTCGTCGGGGGTGGCGGGCGCGGACCCGCTGTAGGCCCAGGAGGTGACGGATACCTTGCGGTAGACCTGGCCGTCATCGGCGTCGGGCCAGTGGTTGTCGACGTAGTCGCCGTTGATGTCCTCGATGCGGGCGAGTTTGCCGTAATCGGCGGTGCTGCCGGAGGTGACGGCGTATTCGATGCCCTGGCGGCGCACTTCGATGGCGGAGGCGTCGGCGGCGACGAGGCCGGCGGCGCGTTGAATCTTGTGCGCGAGGTATTGCCAGGGGGCGCCGCGCGGACCGATGAGAAAGTCGGTGACGCCATCCCAGGGATTGTCGTTGGGGATGGAGATGCGCAGCGGCTTGATCGTGTAGTTGCGACTGCTGTTGCCGCGGATGCGCATTCCCGTGAGGTAGCGGATGGTGGTGTCCGCGCCGCGGGTGACGATGAGGGTGAGGTTGAAATAGCGGTCGGCGTCGATGCGCGTGGATGTTCCGCCGCCGGGGCCCCCGCCTCCCGGGCCACCGGGACCTCCGCCGGTGCTGGCGGCCGCGAGTTCCTCGTAGGCGGCGTTTTCCGCGGCGGTGAGGATGAGGCGGTAGACCGGGGAGGAGCCGGTGATGACCTCGTTGTCGACCTGGTAGGTGCAGTTCGTCGTCTGGCCTTCGCTCGAGGGGGCGGGCCAGGTGCGGGTGTTTGTTCCGTCCGAGGCGGAGACGTAAAACTCGACGATCTGTTTGTTGGGCAGGGGATCGAGCGTGGCGGTGAATGCCCCGGCGGCGTTTTGCGTCATGGCGATATTTTGGAATGCGCCGGGGGAGGAGGTGGTGGCGTTGCGCCAGTGGAGGGTGACCGTGAGCTGGTCGCTGTCCAGTTCGTCGGTTACGTGGCAGGAGATCGTCACAGGATCGCTGCTCGTGGGGACTGCGGGAGTGTGAATCAGGTCGGTGATGACGGGGGCGATGTCGGTGCTGTAGAGGGTGTTGGCGGCGCCGGGGGTGCCGCCGTCGACGGTCGATGCGCCCCAGTTCTGACCGTTCGTGGAGGCGAGGCGGGGGTTGCGGCGTTCGAGCGATTTGCCGCCGCCATCGGCCCCGCTCACCCAGGTCCAGCCGTCCGCGGGATCGAGGGTGCGCGTCGCCCAATCGCCTTCGCTGGCGTAGCGGACCTTGTCGACCGTGGTCCAGCCGCCATCGCCGTCGGGCTTCGAGAGGGTGACGGATTCGCCGTTGTTGGCGAGTGTCGCGCCGGATTTCCATGGGCCATGGACCCCGCTGATGCCGGTTGCCGCTTCGAGGGCGGCCGGATCGGAGGCGATGACGAGGAAGCCGCCCGCGGCAAGGGTGGTGCCGGCGGGAAACGCATAGTCGGCGCCAGTGGTGATGGCCCAGTCGGAGAGATCGACCGGTTCGTCGTCGGGATTGTGGATCTCGATAAACTCCAGGCGGGTGTCCTCGGGGTAGCCGGTGCCGGGACGGTACATGATCTCGTTGATCACGGGGGCGGCGTTGGCCGCGACGGTGAGGCCGGCGGCAGTGGTGTGTATCAGGATTCTGGAGCGAATGTTTCTGATGCTCATGGTGATGGCGGGTTGCAAGTGGCGGGTGGAGGTGAAGGGCGGGAGGGGAGTGCGATTTATTCACCGGTTGGTTCGACGATTACGTCGACGCATTCGCCGGGATGCAGGGGCAGGCCGGGGGGCAGGGGGATGTGCACGCGCAAGCCCAGTTCGGGAACGTCGGCGCGGTTGAGCGCGGCGAGCAGCGTGGGCGGCACAGGTTCCATGATCGCGCCGACCGATTCGATGGTGGCATGAGCGACGACCCGCGGCATCGTGCGGCTGCGGATCTCGACCGGCTGGCCGGCGCGGGGCTCGAAGGCGAGCGGCTGGCGGACATAGCCGACGAGGCGTTTCGGGGTCGCCTCGGCGATGTGCAGGATGGGTTCGCCGGCGGAGATGTTTTCTCCGGAGCGTCGGTAGATCGCCGATACGATTCCATCGATCGGGGCGCGGAGGATGACCGGCCCGAGTCTGGCCTCGGTCAGGCGGAGCTTTTCCTCCTGCACGCGAATGGCGGCGGCGAGGGCGGAATCAGTCGACCTGGAGGGGGTGTTGCTGTCGGCGGAACGTTGCATGGCCGGTTCGAGGGTCGCCACCAGGCGCTCCTGTTCCTTGATCTGCACCGCGAGGGCGTCGCGGGTGTTTTTGGCGGTGGTGTATTCCTGCTCGGAAACGACCTGTTGCGAACGCAGGCGCTCGAGCCGCCGGTAAACCGCCTCGGCCTCGATCAGCTGGGCCTTCAGGGTGGCGAGGGTGACGCGCTCCTTCAGCCATTCGAGGTGGAGGCGGTCGGCCTCGAGCTCGAGGCGTTTTCCGGTCAGCGCCGGTTCGAGGCTTTCCCGCAGGTAGTCGATTTCGGCGCGGATTACCGCGAGTGAGGCGGCGAGCACTTCCGGAGCCACCGGCTGCATCCGGGCGACGATCGCGCCGGCCTGCACGGCCTGAAACATCTCCACCTCGAGCGAAATGAGGCTGCCCGATTCCACGCTGCGCACCTCGGCCTGGATCGATTCGACCTCGGCAAGGAGCGTGGGTGGGGCCACGGCTGTCTGCCAGAGACGGGCGGCGAGGAGGGCACAGATCACGAATGCCGCCACCGGGAGAATGCTGCGCCGGAAGGCGAGCCACCGCCGGGACCAGGGAACGGGGATTCGGGGAAGCGGGTCGCTCATGGCTTTCAAACCTCCGACTCGTCGCCCACACGGGCGCTGGTGACGTCCTGCACGCCGGCCAGCGCCGCCACTTCGTCGAGCAGCTCTGCCGAGCGCGCGGGGTTGCGGAGGAGAACGCGGTAGGCGAAAATCGTGCCGGTGCCGTCGGCGGCGCGCCGCTGGTTGGCGCAGGTCACGCGCTGGCAGTGCCGCTCGAGCACACGGTCGAGTTCGCGGATCTCGGCGAGGGGACGGAGCCAGCAGAGGTTGAGGACGAGGTCGAAGCGGTGGCGGCTGCCGAAGCCGGTGAGCCAGACATAGAGCAGGATTCCGCAAATCACCGCGGTGCCGACGATGACCGTGGTGAACCGCGCCATTCCGCAGGCCATGCCCACGACCAGCGCGGCGAGCACATAGGCGGCGTCGAGGGTGTCACGCAGGATATTGCGAAACCGGACGATCGCGAAGACCGCCATCATTCCGAAGGCGGTGATGAGGTTGTTGGCGAGAACCGTCATCACCAGGGCGATGATCACCGGCATCAGCAGGAGCGAGACGACGAACGAGCGCGAGTAGGACACGCCCGAATGGGTGAACATGTAGACCCAGGCGAGAAGTTGCGCGGAGAGAAAGGCGAGGAGGACGCCGAGGCCGAGCGCCGGAAGGTTGGTCGGCGCGATGCCGTAGTCGCCGCGGAGTATCGAGTCCATGGCGACGCGTTTTCAGAGGGCGAAGGCGCGTGCGGCCATCGCGGGATCGGCCGCGGCGAGGCCGCCGGCTTCCACCCGGCTGAGGCCGTCCACGTACTTGGCGGCGCCGGTGCGGGTGAGGTTGAAGGTTTCCACCATCTCGCCGATCCAACGCGGAAAGCGGTCGGTGAACTTCACCTCGAAGATAACGATATCACCAAAAACGGATACGGCCGAGGCGTGGTCGCCGCCGAAATCGGATGTCGCCCATGGTTCGCACCGCACGTCGCGGTCGAAGGTGATCCGGACCGCGTTGTGGCTGTGG
>RFJS01000103.1 GCA_003694825.1 Verrucomicrobiota bacterium
CGGCGTGGCGAGGCAGGCGGCGGCGAGGAGAACGAGCGGGGAGAAGCGGAAGAAACGCATCGCGATGGGTGTCCGGGAGGGTTGGTGCCGGGGGACGGGAGCGTTGTCGAGTCGAAGGCGGGAATTTCAGGGAGAATCCTGTTGAGCGGGTTGGGCCCCTCCGTTTCAACTCCGCCCCATATGGACCTCGCCTCGCTTGCTGCTTCGATCGATGCGGGCGCGGAACTGACGCCTGAGCAGGTGCGTTTCGCCGCTTCGCAACTCGCCGGTTCCGATGCCGCTCCAACCGCTAAGGAAATCTTTCTGGAGAGCCTGGCGCGCCGCGGGGAGACGCCGGGCGAGATAGCGGGGTTTGCCGTGGCGTTTCGCGAGTTGGCCCGCGATCCGGGGCTGGGCGAGTGGGCGCCGCGCGCCATCGATGTCTGTGGCACGGGCGGGGACAAGTCGGGGTCGTTCAATATCTCGACCGTCGTCGGTTTCGTGCTCGCGGCGGCGGGCGTGCCGGTGATCAAGCACGGGAACCGCTCCATAACTTCGAAGTGTGGCAGCGCGGATCTGCTCGAGCGGCTCGGCATCCGGCTCGATGTGGAGGGCGACCGGCTGCGGCGTTCGATGGAAGCGCTCAATTTCGTCTTCCTGTTCGCTCCGGCCTACCATCCGGCCTTCCGGGAGATCGTGCCGGTGCGCAAGGCGCTGGCCGCTCGCGGGGTGCGGACGGTCTTCAATCTGCTCGGTCCGCTCCTCAACCCCGCCCGCCCGGCCCATCAGATCATGGGCATTTTCAGCGAGGCTTTCGTCGGGGCGGCGGCCGGGGCGCTCGATCAGCTCGGCCTCGAGGCCGGTTACGTGGTGCACAGCGTCGATGAGGAGGGGCACGCCTACGACGAGTTGACGGCGTGCGGGCGCGATATCGCCGTGGGATTCGGGCGCTTGCGTGGCACGCGGATCGACGCGGAGTCGGAAGCTTTCGGGGTGCCCCGGGGGCGGACCGCGGATCTCGCCGGCGGGGATGTCGAGGCCAATGTCCGGCTGCTCGACGAGATGCTGGCCGGCAACGGACCGCGCGCTCTGGTCGATTCGATCTTGCTCAACGCCGCCGCCGGGCTGCACGCGGTGGGGCGGGTCGAATCGATCGCCGCCGGCATCGAGCCGGCGCGCGAACTGCTGACGGGCGGGGCGGTGCGGTCGTGGCTCGACCGCGCGCGAGCCTTTTACGGAGAGTGATGAAAAGACGTTATTTTGGAACGGACGGGGTTCGCGGGGAGTTCGGCGGGCCGGTAATGAACCCGGGTTTCGCCTGGCGACTCGGCGTAGCAGCGGGACGCTTCCTGCAGGAGCGGGGTCTGGCGGGCCGGCGGGTCGTCATCGGGCGCGATACGCGTTTCTCCGGGGGGATCCTCGAGCGAGCGCTGGCGGCGGGACTGCGGGAGGCGGGGTTCGAGGCGGCGAGCGTCGGCGTGGTGCCGACCCCGGCTGTCTCCTTTGCCGTCCGCCATTTCGAGGCCGGGCTTGGCATCGTGGTCACGGCGTCGCACAACCCCGTCCGCGACAACGGGATCAAGTTTTTCTCGGCCAGCGGGATGAAGCTGGCCGATGCCGACGAACTCGCCATCGAGGCGCTCCTGCCCGGTGAGGCGGAGGTGCCGGGGAAGACCCCGGGGGTCGATGTGCCGTCCCTGCCGGTGATCGAGCCGTTCCTCGATAAGCTCGCCGGTATTCTCGCGCCGGGTGCGCTTGCCGGGTGGAAAATCGTTGTCGACACGGCCAACGGCGCGGCCTGTGAGACCACCCCGGCGATGTTGCGCCGGCTCGGCGCCGATGTCGCCGTCGTCGGCAATGAGCCGGACGGCCACAATATCAACGCCGGATGCGGCAGCCAGCATCCCGGCGCATTGCGCGCCGCGGTCGTCGAGCAGGGCGCGCGCCTGGGCATCGCCCACGACGGGGACGCGGACCGCGTGCTCTTCGTCGACGAGGCCGGTGAGATCGTCGACGGCGACGAGCTGCTGGCCATCCTGGCGGAAGACGCTCTGGCACAGAACCGCCTCAACCACCGCACCCTTGTCGCCACGGTGCAGAGCAATCTCGCGCTCACGCATTTCATGGAGAGCCGGGACGGGCGGCTCGTCGCCACGCCGGTCGGGGATCGTTACGTGGCCGAAGCGATGGTGGAGGGCGGGTTCAACCTCGGCGGCGAGAACTCCGGGCATATCATTTGCACCGACGTCTCTCCCTGTGGCGACGGGCTGGCGGCCGCGCTGCTCGTGCTCAGGGCCATGGTGACGACGGGGCGGCCTCTCTCAGAGTTGCGGCGGGTGATCCAGCTTTATCCGCAGGCGACGCGCGCCCTGCGGGTCGGCGCAAAGCCGCCGATGGAGACGCTGCCGAGCCTCACGGCCGCGATTCGCCGCGC
>RFJS01000010.1 GCA_003694825.1 Verrucomicrobiota bacterium
CAGGTGTTCTCGAATCTCATCGACAACGCGCAAAAGTATTGCCCGCCGGAAACGACAATCACCGTCGGCGTTCGCCGGCGGGAGGGGGAGGTCGAGATCTTTGTCGCCGACGATGGTCCGGGGATCCCGCGATCGGATCTGCCCCGGATTTTCGAGCGGTTCTACCGTGTGGAAAAGGGACGCAGTCGCGAGAGCGGAGGCACAGGCCTGGGCTTGAGCATCGTCAAGCACATCATCCAGATGCATGGCGGTCGGATCTGGGCGGAGAGCGAGGTGGGGCGGGGGACCCGGATTTGTTTCACCCTGCCGACGGCGGGGCCGGCCCGGGCGGAAGCGGACTCGGTCGGTTTCGAGACCGGCGGCGAGGTGGCGAGCGGTTCGGCGTGACTGGGCCGAAGCACTCCTGCTAACAAGGGAGCCTATGCCGATCCGAACCAACGAACTGCAGATGGCTCCGCTGCCGGCGGAGCTCGTGGCCCCGCAGCCGCCGCTCTCCGGTCGCGCGTTGGCGGAGCGGATCACCGCGGAGAGGCGGGCGCAGCTGCGCCGTCAGATCTCGACTTATATCGACAAGCTTGTGCCGGGGCGGCGGCGGGTGCTGGAAATCGGTTGCGGCCATGGGCACTTCCTCACGGCCTACGCCTGTGCCTTCCCAGACCACGACTGCCTTGGCATCGACTACAGCCGCGAACGCATCGAAAAGGCCCGCCGCAAGGTTGAGCGAAATCGCGTCGCCAACGCGCATTTCCTCCTCGGGGCCGTGCAGGATCTGCTGGCGGTGTTGCCGGACACCTTGAAGTTTGACCGGGTCTTCATCCTTTACCCGGATCCCTGGCCGAAAAGGCGACATCGGAAAAACCGCCTTATGCAGCCCCCGTTTCTCGACCAGCTTGCCACCTTCGTGAGGGCGGGCGGCGAGCTCTTCTTCCGCACCGATCACGAGGAATACTTCGCGCAGGCCCGCAGCGTCGTGGCGGAGCATCCGCAGTGGCGATTGCTCACGGATTTCGCATGGCCATTCGAGCACCCCACCGTCTTCCAGGAGCGCACGCCCACGCATCATTCCTTCGCCGCCGTCAGGACGTCGCCAGCCAGACAATGACGAACACCTGCCCGACGAGCGCTCCGGCGAGCAGCACGTAGGTAAATATGGCGAAGAGGTCCGGGCGTGGTTTCAGTGGCTTGTCCATTGGTCGGTGTGGCGTGGGCGGGCCACATGCCAGCACTTCGGTCGCGCCATGGCAAGCCGGCCGGTTGCGGAGGGACGCGGAGGCCTGCGGAGAGAAGGCGTGTGTAATAGGTTATTTGTTACATGACTCCGGGCGCGCTGCATTGATGGTGCCGCGGCGCCATCGGCACGGCGGGGGCGGTCTCGTGATGCGCGGCGGTCGGGCCTCTCTCTGTTCTCACTTCCGGCCAGCGCGAACGGCTTTCGGGGGTTGACGGGGGAAAAACCTTTCTGCAACACAATCCCTTTGGGCCTTCTGAATTACGACCTGTGAGCCTCACCCGACTTCATCGCACACGTCTTCAGCCACTGCTTCTGGGAATCGCCGCCATCGGCGCGTTTGCTTCGGAAGCGCATGCATCCGGAGGGGCGGCGCCGGAGTATCTCTTCAACATCGGGCCGCTGCCGGTGACCAACAGCATGGTCACAAGCTGGATCGTCTCGGCCATCCTTATCGTCGCCATCCGTCTTGCCGTCAGGCGGCTGCAGCTGGTTCCGACCCGCGGCCAAGCCATGGTCGAAGGTGTCGTCGAGGGCATCCTCGGCCTTGTCGAGCCGATCGTCGGCAAGCGGGCGGTGAAGGCTTCATTTCCTCTGCTGGCCAGCTTCTTCCTTTTCATCCTCGTGCAGAACTGGTCGGGGCTTTTCCCCGGGGTCGGCACGATCGGGTGGGGCGTCGACGGCGAGCACGGTTTCCACATCGTCAAGCCGCTCATTCGCCCGGGCAACGCCGACATGAACGGCACGCTGGCGCTGACGCTCGTCCATTTCATTGGTTGGCTCTACATCGTGCTCAAGTATGCCGGACCGAAGGTCATCATCGAAGACTGGTTCGGCAACAAGGCGGACAAAAACGAAGTCCCGCTGCCCATCTATTACTTCCTCACCATCATCTTCCTCTTTGTCGGCATCATCGAGGTCGTCTCCGTTCTCTTCCGCAACGTTTCCCTGCCTTTCCGACTCTTTGGCAATGTCTTCGGCGGAGAGAATCTTCTCGTGCAGATGACCGGCCTGTTCAAATGGGGGCTGCCCATCCCCTTCTACATGCTCGAGCTGCTTGTTGGCTTCGTTCAGGCGCTGGTCTTCACTCTTCTCGTCAGCGTCTACATCGGATTGCTCTGCAACCATGGCGACGACCACGAACACGCAGCCGGTGAGGGGCACGGGGCCCACTGATGCCGCGACCACTTTGACTGCCGGGACCATGCGCAGAAAAGCGTGGGCGGCAGCCGAAACAACTGACACAAAAACACCAAACACCAACGCATTATCATGACCGAAATACTCGCTCAGACCTCGGGTCTCTCCGGAAGCATTCACGTCGCATTCGGTGCCGCTGCCGCCGCCATCGGCGTGGGCATGGTCGGCACCAAGGCGGTTGAGGCCGTCGGCCGCAACCCCGGCGCCTCCGGCAAGATCCTCGTGCAGTCCATCCTCGGTATGGCGCTGGCCGAGGCGATCGCCTTCTACGTCATCTTCCTCGCCTGATCCAGGAACCCCCTTCTTGTCGGCGCGCCGCAATCAGCCATTGACGGCGGCGCGCCGGCGCTTCGCTCATGCAACACATACTTCTTCCGTTAGCGGCCGCGACTGCGGAGGCGCATGGCGACGGCAAGATCGACGCGCTCCTCGCGCGCTTTGGCATCGAGTGGCCGTTTCTCATCTCGCAGGTCATCAGCTTCTCGATCGTGGCCTTCCTGCTCTACCGGTTTGCCTTCAAGCCGGTGCTCGAAACCATCGAGGAGCGCCAACGCCGCATCGCCGAAGGCCTCAAGCACGCCGAGGAGATGAAGGCGAAGCTGGCCGAGGCGGAAGCCCGATACGCGGAGACGCTCAAGAAGGCCTCGGTTGAAGCGCAGAAGATCATCGATGAGGCCCGTGCCTCCGCCAAGGAGCTCGTCGAACGCGAAACCCGCGCCGCCTCTGAGAAAACGCAGGAAATGATCGCGCGCGCTGAAGAGGCCATCGAGCTCGAGCGTCGCAAGATGATCGCCGAAGTTCGCGACGAAGTTTCCCGCCTGGTCGTTTTGACGGTCTCCCGCGTGCTCAAGCGCGAGCTCGGATCCGAAGAACGCAAGCGCTACAGCGAGGCTGCGGCCCGCGAGCTGAGCGAAGTCTGATCCGCATCCCGCCATGGCCAGTCGCAAGGTCCAACAGCTCGCGCGCCAGCTCTTCAAGCTCTCCTTCGAAGACGGTCAGCTCTCCGAAGAGCGCATCAACGGGGTGCTCGCGTGGATCGACAAGCACCGCCCGGTCAATGCCACCGCCATCCTGCGCGCCTACAAGCACCTCGTTAACACCGAGATCGCCCGCAACCGCGCCATCATCGAATTCGCCGGCGACCTCGAGCCGGAGGCATTCACGCGCATCGCCGAGGCCATGTCCCGGCGCTACAACCGCAAGGTCACCCCGGCCCCGGTCGCCTGTCCCGACCTGATTGCCGGCGTCCGCGTCCGCGTCGGTTGCGACATCTATGAAAACTCGATCGTGAGCCAGCTGGCCAAACTCAGCGCCGCCACCTCTTGAACAACCACATCCCTTTAGAGCCAACCTCCCATCTCCACCGCGACCCATGAGCACGGTATTGGAACAAATCGAAGAGCAAATCGCCCGCCTCCAGGCCGGCACCACGAAAAAGAACGTCGGAACCGTCCGTTCCGTCGCTGATGGCGTCGCCGTGTGCGATGGCCTCTCCGACGTGATGTATAACGAGATGGTCGAGTTCCCCGGCGGCGTCATCGGCATCGCGCTCAACCTCACCGAAGACAGCGTCGGTTGCGTCGTGCTCGGCGACATTTCCAACCTCAAGGAAGGTGACGAAGTCAAAACCACCGGCCGTCTCCTCTCCGTTCCCGTGGGCAAGCAGCTGCTCGGTCGTGTCGTCGACGCCCTCGGCAATCCGCTCGATGGCAAGGGGCCGATCGACGCGAAGGAATTCTACCCGGTGGAGAAAATCGCGCCCGGCATCGTCGAGCGCAAATCCGTCTCCCAGCCGCTGCTCACCGGCATCATGGCCATCGACTCGATGATTCCGATCGGGCGAGGCCAGCGCGAGCTCATCATCGGTGACCGCGCCACGGGCAAGACCACCATCGCCATCGACACGATCATCAACCAGGCCCGCATCAACCGCGTCGGCCTCGAAAGTGGCGATCCCGACTTCCGCCCGGTCTATTCGATCTACGTCGCCGTCGGGCAGAAGAACTCCAACATCGTCCGGACGATGGCGACTCTCGAGGCTGCCGGAGCCCTCGAATACACCATCATCGTGGCCGCCCCGGCCGCCGACAACCCGGCCAACCAATACGTCGCCCCTTACGCCGGCGCCGCCATGGGCGAGTGGTTCATGGAAAACGGTATGGACGCGCTGATCGTCTACGACGACCTCTCCAAGCACGCCGTCGCCTACCGCCAGATCTCCCTCATCCTCAAGCGGCCCTCCGGTCGCGAAGCCTATCCGGGCGACGTCTTCTACCTGCACAGCCGCCTGCTCGAGCGCGCCGCCCGCCTCGATGGCAAGGGCTCGCTCACCGCGCTGCCCATCATCGAAACGCTCGCCGGCGACGTCTCCGCCTACATCCCGACCAACGTCATCTCCATCACCGACGGACAGATCTTCCTCGAGACCGACCTCTTCAACCAGGGCATCCGTCCGGCTGTTTCCGTCGG
>RFJS01000557.1 GCA_003694825.1 Verrucomicrobiota bacterium
GACGGCCATGGGTAGCCACGTCATGCCGGGAAACGTAGCCGGGCCGTCTCGTCGCAGGCCAGCCCCAAGCGGCCTGTCCGGTCGCCGGGCCGGACCGGGGAGCGTGACCGGTCGGACGGCAGGCCGCGCTCACTCGCGACCAACGGTTGCGTCAACTCTCACGTTACAAGACCGCCGCCGGTGTTGCTCCCTTGACAGCGTATCGTTTGCAGCCAGACGCTTGAGGCCATGATCACTCGAATTGCCTTGATCGCGGGACTGGTGAGCCTCGCCAGTGTGGCCACGGCCGAAGAGATGGTTCCTCTGAAGACGGAACTGCCCAAACCGATGTTCGTCGGCACCCCCAAGCCGGTGAACCTCCCCAACCTCGAGAAGCCGCGCACCGGCAAACGCCCCGACTTCATGGTGCCCGCCGGCACCGTCAACCTCGCGCTGAACAAGCCCGTCACCGCCAGTGACGAGTTTCCCGTGATCGGCGAGCTCGAGTTCATCACCGATGGCGAGAAGGAGGGCGGCGACGGCTATTTCGTGGAGCTTGGCCCCGACCTGCAATGGGTCCAGATCGACCTCGAGGAGCCCGCGAAGATCTACGCCATTCTCGTCTGGCACTACCACCTCTCGCCCCGTGCCTACCACGATGTCGTCGTCCAGGTGGCGGACGACGCCGAATTCACCCAGAATGTCCGCACGGTCTTCAACAACGACCACGACAACTCCTCCGGCCTCGGCCGTGGCAGCGACCCGGCCTACATCGAGAGCTACGAGGGCCGGTTGATCCCCGTCGACGGCGAAGTGGCCCGTTTCGTGCGCCTCTACAGCCGCGGCAACACCAGCGACAGCATGAACCACTACGTCGAGGTCGAGGTGTTTGGCAAACCGGCGTCCTGACGTTTCCGTTTTTTCGATACTCGCCGCGGCACTCGTGATCGGTGCCGCGGCGTGGCTGAGGTTCGCCGACCTCGGCCACAAGATCATTCACGCGGACGAGGCGGTTCAGGGATGGAAGACCGGCCTCCTCCTCGAGGGCGAAGGCTACGCCTACGACCCGACCGATCACCACGGCCCCACGCTCTACTACCTGGCGGTGCCGATCGCTCAATTGCGCGGTGAAGATTCGCTGAACGACCTTACGGTCACCACGCTTCGAATCCTTCCGGCGCTCGCGGGTGTCGGCGTCGTGGCCCTCACCGCCGCCGGCGGCTTCTGGCTCGGCGGCCGCGGCGCGCTCGCCGCCGCCCTCGTTGCCGCGGCCTCGCCGATGCTGGTCTTCTATAGCCGGCATTTCGTCCAGGAAATGCTCCTGGTGTTGTTCTCCGCGGCGTGGGTGCTCGCTCTCTGGCGATGGCTGCTCGGCGGCCGGCCGGCGTGGCTGCTCATCGCCGGATGGGCCCTTGGACTGATGATCGCGACCAAGGAGACCTGGCTCATCGTCGTCTTCGCGACCGGCATGGGCAGCGTGGCCGCTCTCTGGTGTGATCGCGGCCTGCGCGCGCGGGCTTTCTCCCGGGAGGCGATTGTTTTCGGCGCGGGCGGGCTGGTCGCCGCGGCGGTCGTGGCCGCCATCATCTACACGGCGGCCTTTTCCCGGCCGGAAGTGCTCGGCGACGTCTTCAAGGCCCTGCTCGTCGGGTCGGAACGCGCCGGAGACGGCGCGGGACACGCCAAGCCCTGGAGCTACTATTTCACAACCCTGGCCTGGACGCGGCTGCGCGGCTTCACCTACACGGAGGCGGGCGTCTTTCTCCTCGCTCTGGCGTCCCTGCCGCTGGCTTTTCGCTCGCCCCGGGGAGACTCCCGGACGGCGGCGAGTCGCTTCTGGCTCGGCTACACCGGGGCGATGCTGATGGTCTATTCGCTCATCCCCTACAAGACGATCTGGCTGCTGTGCGGCGCGATGCACGGTCTCGCGATGCTCGCCGGGCTGGGCGTCGACACCCTGCTCGATCGATTTCGCCGGCCTCTCTCTCGGAGCATCGTCGCCATCATCGCGGTCGGCATCCTCGCAGACTACGCCTGGCAGGCGCGCAGGGC
>RFJS01000104.1 GCA_003694825.1 Verrucomicrobiota bacterium
CGAGGAGGACGGTTGTGGTTGTATTCATGTGTCGTAGACGGGTGGTTGTTTGGAAAGAGGGTGCGGCCCGCTCAGGGCGCCGCGGGCGCGGGGTGCAGTTCGAAGCCGTTGAGGTTTACCTTGCCGGAGTCGCCGGCGGCGCGGATGCGGAGCGTGGCGGCGCCATCCGGGCCGATGTGCAGGAGGGTTTCGGCGAAGCGGCCGGCGCCGAGGTTGGAGCCGCCGTCGCCACGGTCGCCGGTGCCTGCCGCGGAGACCTGGATCTTCGCTCCGTAGGTGGGCTGGAAGCCGCGATGGACGCTGCGGTCGCGGCCGGCGGCGTCGTCGACGAACAGGTCGAGCGGCGTGGCCTCGTCGCGGTCGCCGAGGATGTGATGCCAGGTTTTCAGCAGGTAGCGGCCCTCGGGCAGGTTTTCGAGGGAGAGGATGATCTCGGCTCCGGCCGGGACGGAGACGCTGTCCTCGATCATGAAGGAGAGGTCACCGGGGACGCCCCAGGTGTTGGTCCACTCCAGGGGGGCGCCGGCGGCGCGGAGGCTGGCCCGGATGGATGCGCCGTTGAAGGCGGTGAAGACCGCCGATTCGCCGTCGGGGTTTTGTCCGTTCCAGGCGGTCCATTCGTCTTCGACGTGTTGTTGGGGGTTGCCGATGTCGACGCGGAGGCGCAGCGGTTCAACGAAGGGTTTGATGCGCCGGGCGAGGACGTCGTCGGTCGCGGGGGTGGTTTCGATCCGGGCCGTGCCGGGCTGGAGGCCTTCGGCGGAGGCGGTGAGGGTGATCGTTCCCGCGGTGGTGCCGGCGCGGATGAGCACGGGTGCGACGCCATGGTCCCAGGTGACGGGATTGGCGCCGATGGAGGCGTCGCCGACGATTTCGGCCGGACCGTCGACGGCGAAGTGCACGAGCGGGGTGTCGCCCTCGATCGTGTTGCCGTCACGATCGCAGACGCGGGCGTAGGCGATGTAGATGCTTGAGCCGTCGGCGAGCCAGGGTCCGGTGTCGGGGTCGAAGGCGAGAGCGATGTGGTGGGCGGGGCCGGGCCGGTTGCGGGTGTGGGTGGCGACGACCTTGCCGTCGATGAGGCCGCGGGCGGTGAGGTTGCCGGCGTCCCAGGGGACGGGGAAGCGGAAGAGGGGCGCGTTGAGGACGGCGGCCTTTTCGGGGTCGGCCGGGCCGCGGCGGTCGACGAGCTTGCCGTCGAGGAGCAGCTCGACCTCTTCGCAGTTGCTGATGACGGTGGTGGAGCCGGGTTCCTGGCCGCGGTCGTCGGGGATGTGGACCATGGGCTCGTCGGGCCGCAGTTCCGCCTTGTACCAGTAGAAGACGGGCTTGGGGATGCGGAAGGCGTCCCAGGCGGCGGCGGTCCAGCGGGAGAGGTTGGGGTAGCGCGGATCGCGCTTTTTGAAGGAGAAGCCGTCGTGCGCGGCCCATGACGCGAGGCCGATGCGCCAGGGGTCGGCCTTGTAGCGGGCGACGATGTCGGGGAGGTTTTCTTCACCGACTTCGGGCGTGCCGGCGACCCCCCCGGAGTGTTCCATGGCGAAGAGGAATTCGCCCTCGGGGCGGACGGCGCCGCGGTAGTCCATGACGGCGTAGAGGTCGGTGATGCCGCGGTGCTGGGGGCCGGTCCAGACCGTCCCGTTGTTCATGGTGATGCGGGTGGGGTCTTCCTGTTTGGCGGCATAGTGGAGTCGCTTGACCGGGCCGCGATGGTTGATGCCGGCCCCCCAGCCCCACACGCAGGGATGGTTGCGGTGATTGCGGACCATGCGCCGCAGGGATTCTTCGAGGCGATCCATCCACACGGGCGGGCCGAACTCGATCCAGGTGGGCGGTTCTTCGGCGACGAGGATGCCCAGCGCGTCGCAGGCGTCGAGGAAGGCGTCGTCGTGAGGGTAGTGGGCCAGGCGGATGATGTTCATGCCGGCTTTCTTGAATTTGATGGCGTCGTTCCAGTGGAGGTTGTCGGGAACGGCGTCGCCGATGTAGGGATATTGCTGATGCCGGTTGGCGCCGATGAGCTCGACGGGCTGCCCGTTGAGGCAGAAGCCCACGCCGGGACGCAGTTCGAACCAGCGCAGGCCGAGCGGGTTTTCGGCCATGTCGACGACTTCCCCGTCGGCGATGAGCTGGGTGTTGACGCGATAGAGGTAGGGGTCG
Organism: Verrucomicrobiota bacterium; assembly: GCA_003694825.1. Taxonomy (GTDB): domain Bacteria; phylum Verrucomicrobiota; class Verrucomicrobiia; order Opitutales; family Opitutaceae; genus J108. The sequence goes on from RFJS01000104.1 coordinate 2,161, forward strand.
TCGAAGGACCAGAGGTGGACGTCTTCATCGATGCCGCCTGTCTGAAGGAAGGTATGGTCGCACCCGGGTTTGACACTGGCGGTTTCGGTGAGCCGTGCCACGACGGTGCCTTCGGCATCGATGATGCGGGTGACGAGGGTGGCGTCGCGCGGGGCGTCGCCTTCGTTGCGGACGGTGGTGCGAACGGTGATGGTGGCGTTTTTCGCGCTGACCGACGGGGTGGTGATGAAGATGCCGGCTTCGCGGGCCTCCCAGGGGAAGGTGATGCGAAGGGGATCGGTCACGACGAGGTAGACATCGCGATAGAGACCGCCGAAGAGGACGTAGTCGAAGCGGTTACCGTCGGGCGGTATTTTATCGGTTTTGCGGTTGTCGAGCCGCAGGGCGATGAGGTTGTCGGCGCCGTTGCGAACGTAGTCGGTGATGTCGAAGTGAAAGGGGGTGTATCCACTGATGGCATGGGTGCCGACGTGGCGGCCGTTGACCCAGAGGTCGGTGAGCTGCTTGGCCCCTTCGAACTCGAGGAACACGCGCTGGCCGGGCCGGGCGTCGATCCGGAGCGTGCGGCGATACCAGCAGACGTCGCGGTGAAACGTCAGCTGATACATGTCGTCCTCGGAGTCATCGAGGTTGATGGAGGCGAGCTTGTAGGTGTGGGGCAGGTTGACCGGTTCCCAATCCGCGGTGTCATAACCGGGCTGGAAGGGCTCGCCGGGGGCGTCGCCGCGATGAAATTGCCAGCCGATGTTGAGGCTGAGCTTTGTGCGATGGGAGGAGGGAGGCTCTGAGGGCATGTCGGAAGGGCGGGCGTTGCCGAGTGTGGCGGTTGCGAGAGTGAGACAGGTGAGCAGGGCTTTGTGCAGGGTCATGATTTGTCTGTGACGGTGGGGCGCGCCGGCGGGCGTCGGCCTCCTGATGATGAGCCGGCCACGGCTCGGTTCCCAAACCGATGAGGGCTGAATCAGTTCAGGTGACGTGACCGTTTCGTGGCGTCATTTCGGTCGATCGATTTGTGGGCGGGGTCAAGGTCCGGAGGCGGGGCTGCGCGATCTGTTAATCCTTTTGCGCGACATGGCCTTCAGAGGTGGTCGTGTGTTGTATACAATAGGCGGGTCATCCCGAACGCACCCTTTGCGGTGACGAAACAACCGAAGAAACAACCCCGCCATGAAACCGCCGACTTGACGCCCTCGCATGCCCGGATCCGGTCCGCCGCCAAAGGGCCGGTCATGAAGTGATGGAGGAACGCCGGCGTGGGTTCCCCCGCCATTTTCCGCAGGAACGGACGTTCCCGACACGATACCGCACAACCCGAACTCCAACGAAAACCTCAAACTGTGGCTCCCCTCCCCGGGAGTGCATTCCCACACGCATATGAAACGAAAACTCCCTCGAACCAGGCACACTGCCTGGCTGCTTGCACTGGCGCTGGGCGGCTCGGTCCCGCTGGTGTCGAATACCGCGCTGGCGCAGGCTGCCGCTCCGGCTCCGGGTGGTGACGATGACCAGGAGGAGGTCATCGAACTCAGCCCGTTTACCATCACCGCTGACGATCAATCCGGCTATCAGGCCACGAGCACGCTGGCGGGCACGGCGATCAAGACCGACCTCAAGGATGTCGGATCGGCCATCACCGTGGTGACCCGCGAGTTCCTCGAAGACACCGGCGCCACCGACGCGCAGTCGCTGCTCGTCTACACCGTGAGCACGGAGATCGGCGGCGCGCTTGGCAACTTCACCGGCCCGGGTGCCTCCAGTGACGAGGGGGGCAACTCGAATGCCCGGGCCAATCCCCAGTCGAACAACCGTGTCCGCGGCCTGAGTACGGCGGCGTTGACACGCGACTACTTTCTGACGGCCTTCGGCTTCGACTCCTACAACACCGAGATGGTCACGATCAACCGCGGCCCGAACTCCATCCTCTTCGGTATCGGCGAGCCGGGCGGCATCGTGGAAAACTCCCTGAAGAAGGCGCGTCTGAACCGGGATGCCAACCAGCTGAGCTTCCGCTTCGGCCAATACGGCACGGTGCGCGCCACCGGCGACTTCAACCGAGTCGTCATCGACGATGCGCTGGCGCTGCGCTTCAACTTCCTCAAGGAGCGGGTGAAGTTTCGGCAAAAGCCCTCCTACGAGGACGACACCCGCGGCTACCTCGCCGGCACCTGGAAAGTGTTCAAGAACGACGGCAATCGCAACGTGGGGCCCACGCTCTTCCGCTTCAACTACGAGCGGGCCTCGATCCGTAGTTCACCGGTAAATACCACCCCGCCTCAGGATCACTTCACCGCCTGGTGGGAGCCGCCGACCTCCCCCGAGGCCGACGCGATGGTCGGCTTTACCAAGTGGGACGAGGAATACCGGGCCAACTACGCGAAGAACTGGGTCATCGATCCGCTCTTCGGCACGACCACCCCGGGCAACAAGCTCAGCAGTCAGCCGGCCATCTGGAACTCCTGGGCGATCGTTTACGCCAATCCCTTCGGGCCGCCGGACACTGGCGCGAAGGTCGGACCGCCGACGGACAAGGGCACCGATCCGCTGCAGGTCATTCACGCCCGCACCGCCGGCTTTGACCTCCTCCTCGAAGATGGCACTGTGAAGAAAACCCCGGGCTGGTTCCCGCTCTACTCGCCGCACGTCAATCCGTTCGTCAATCACCCGGGCTGGAAATTCAAGTCGATCGAGGGCACGGATATCTACGACTGGGAGAACCTCCAGATCATGGGCCTGGCGCAATACGCCAACCATGATTTCGAGGCCTTCAACTTCTCGCTCGAGCAGACCTTCTTCGACAACGACCTCGGCTTCGAGCTCGCCTACGACGCGCAGGTCAAGGAGAGCGAGATGAACTTCCCGGGCGGCCGCGCCATCTATTCGGCCATCCGCATCGACGCCTCGAAATACCCGCCGGACGGCACGCCGAATCCCAATGTCGGCCGGCCCATGTTCTCCGGCATGTGGGATCCGACCCGCTTCAATCGCGACGAACGCCGCACCGTGCGCCTGAAGGCCTACTACGTGCTCGATCTCACCAGACAGGAGAATTTCCTCAAGTATCTCGGCCATCATACCTTCACCGGCATCGCCAGCCGCTGGGAAAACGACAACAAGGCCTGGCAGATGCGGCTGTCCTGGGATACCGACTACTCGCCGCAGTTCGTCAAGGAAGTGAATCAGCCGGGCGCCTGGTCGGGCGGCCTCTTCTACCTGGCCTATCTCGGCGACCCCCAGTTCAATGCGAAATCACCCTCCGAGCTGCGGCTCTACCGCGACTACCTGCGCATCGAGCCGCCGAAGGCAGGCGAGATCTATCACAACTACTGGTATGATTCGACGACCAAGTCCGTCGTCTACGATACGGCCCGTCTGAAGGAATACTTCCAGTGGCCGGGGCGCACCCGGCGCCAGATCGACGCCGCCGCGCTCACCCTGCAGAGCCGCCTGCTCGATGATCACCTGATCTTCACCTATGGTATCCGTGAAGATAAGACGAAGACGTGGCAGATCGACAGCGCGCCGTTCCGGCTGCCCAATCGCTTCTATGACCCTGCGGCCTTCGACTTCGGATGGCGCAATGAGCAGGGCGTGGGCACCTTGGCCGAAGCCGATCCCGTGCTCGATGCCTCCGGCCGGACCTCAACCACGCAGGTCGTCCTGCACATGCCCTACCGCTGGCTGAAGTGGTCGAAGGGCGTGCTCTCCCAGGTGAGCGTGCACTGGGCCGAGTCGGAGAACTTCAATCCGTCGAACCTGCGTCGCAACATCTGGGGCGATGTCATCGACCACCCGAGCGGTGAAACCACCGAGAAGGGCGTCACACTCGGGTTCTTCGAGAACAAGGCGACCCTGCGGCTGAACTGGTATGAAACGGCCATCAAGAATATCACCAACATCAACTTCCAGGGACAGATGTGGGCCCTGCGTTGGCCGCTCTCTCTCGCGCAGCGATGGCTCAGCGCCAAGAATACGGCCGTCAACCAGGGCCGTCCGTTTACCGACTGGGCGTGGTATGGTCCCAATGGTGTCGGTCCCGATCTCGAGGGGGCCGAATATCTGCCCGAACGCATCGGCCCGTTCAATTCCTTCGACGAGGTTATCAATGGCTTTATCTCCTCGATCCCGGAGGGGGCGGGCTACACCTGGTCGATCACCGGTCCCGAGGGTGAGCAGACGATGACCTTTGAAAGCCCGACGGGTCTCTCCACCGTCGCGGATGTCATCTCTGACGGTTTCGAAGTCGAAATGGTCTACAACGTCACGCCGAGCTGGCGGGTCGCCTTCAATGCCTCCAAGACCGAGAGCGTCTTCAGCAACGGTCTCAGAGAGGTGACGCCCTACGTCGAGGAACTGGTGGCGAACCTCAAGGCGCAGGGCATGTGGGGCATGGCCGACAGCCCGTCCGAGGGCGGCACGGTCGAAGGGCGCATCACCAGCGGAATCCTCGTGCCGCTGGCCGCCGCCGCGGCCAAGGAGGGCACCGTCAGCCCCGAGCTGCGCAAGTGGCGCTGGAACCTCGTGACCAACTACCAGTTCCGCGAGGGATTCCTGAAGGGATTCGGTCTCGGCGGTTCGATCCGCTGGCAGGACAAGGCGGCGACCGGCTATCCGCTCACGCGTGACGAGCTGGGCAACCTCGTGCCCGTGTTGGAGAATCCCTACTACAGTGACACGCGTTGGAATGGCGATGTCTGGTTCAGCTATAAGCCGGAAGTCTTCGAACTTCCGGTACGCTTCCAGTTGAACCTGCAGAACTACCTCGGGGATCACGATCCGCTCGTGGTCTCGCAGAATCCGGACGGCGGTGTGGCGGTTTATCGCTCCGCGCCGGAGAAGCGGTGGTTCTTCACCACGACCGTCGATTTCTAACCCAACCACTCAATCTCAGGGTTAGTTTTGTTCGGGAGACCTCCGCGGGGAAACCTGCGGAGGTTTTCTTTTTTTCGAGATTGCGCCGGGCGTATCGAAAAAAACGGAGGCATGTCGTTCACCCGGAAATGGCCACCCGGGGTAGGCTTCGGGCGTTTCAAAGCGCGCTCTCAGGAGCCGGCGCCGGTTCCGGGCAGTGCCGGCTCGGGTCTTTCCGCGAACGAGTCGCCGCGGTGTTCGCGCCAGGCCAGCGGGGTGAGGCCGGTGGCCTGGCTGAAGGCCCGGCAGAGGCTCTGGGCGTGCGGGAAGCCCGCCATGGCGCTGACCTCCTTGACGCTGAGGGCGGTCGTCGCGAGCAGGCGGCAGGCGTGGTCGATGCGCATGCGCTGCAGCTCGGCGTGCACACCGGAGCGCAGATGCCGCTCGAAGTGGCTTTCGAGCGTGCGCGGATGGCTGCCGATGCCGGCGGCGATATCCGGGATGGTGAGACGCTCCGCGAGATGCGCCTGCATGAAGGCGAAGGCCCGGTTGAGCAGGGCGTCATGGGCGGCGTAGCCCCAGGTGGAGCGACGGGGAATCACGGCGCATGCGGGGATCGGAGTGGTCGTGCGCGGGACGGGGCTGCCCGTGAGCACGCTGTGCAGCAGCGCGAGCCCCTCGTAGCCGGCACGGATGAAGCCGGTGCGCACCGAGGTGATCGTGGGCGTCGAAAAGCGGCACAGCAGCGGATGATCGTCGATACCGACGACGGCGACGTCTTCGGGCACGCGCAACCTCAGCGCACGGCAGGCCTGGATGACGCGAAGCGCCCAGAAGTCGTTGAAGCAGAGAATGCCAACCGGGCGGGGCAACTTGCGCAGCCACGCTTTCAATGCCTCGGGGTCGGCGCTGGCGAGCAACGGCACCTCGGACGGATGGATGCCGCTGCGGCGAGCCTGCTCGACGAATCCGCGGAAGCGTTCGCTGACGCGAAAGTCGGTGCCCTCCTCGGCCTGCCACCACGGCGAATTCGGAGCGAGATGATGATAGAAGGCGAGATGGCGGTTGCCCCGGGCGATGAGGTGGGCGGCGGCGACGCGTCCATAGTCGGCATTGTCCCCGGTGATGGAGAAGGAGCGGGGCCCGAAATGGTGCTGGTCGATGAAGGCGAGCGGCTTGTCCAGGCGGATATGTTTTTCGACGGCGGCGCGAACGGCGGGGGCGTTGCTGGCGATGAGATAGCCGTCATGGCTATCGTCGTCGGGGGGCGTCAGGTGCACCTCGATCTCCGGGCACTGACGGGCATAGAGGGCCGCGCCCCGCAGATTGGCCTGGACGCTCCCCCACGCGGTGAAGCCGACGATGCCGATCGAGTAGCGGCGGCGCCGGGCCGGC
>RFJS01000105.1 GCA_003694825.1 Verrucomicrobiota bacterium
CCGGCGCGGCGGTTCAGCCGACCACGAGGTTGAGGATGCGGCCGGGCACGTAGATCACCTTGCGGAGCGTCTTGCCATCGAGGTGGGCGCGGACGCGTTCGTTGGCCCTGGCCATTTCGACGACTTCGGCCTCGGGGGTGTCCGGCGCGACCATGAGTTGGCCGCGGACCTTGCCGTTGACCTGGACCATGACCTTGACCTGCTCGACGACGAGTTTGTCCGGATCGGCTTTCGGCCAGGGGGCGGTGTTGATGTCGTCGGTCTCGCCGAGGCGCGTCCACAGTTCGTTGGCGATGTGGGGCGCGAAGGGTTGGAGCAGCTGCAGGAAGGTGCGGATGGTCTGGCGGGAGACCGTCTGCGCCTTCTGGATCTGGTTGCGCAGGATCATGAGCTGCGAGACCACGGTGTTGAGCCGGAGATGCTCGATGTCGGCGGTGACTTTCTCGATGGTCTGGTGCAGGAGCCGCTCGGTTTCGGGGTCCTGTTCCGGGCCGTCGACGACCTTGGCGGAGACGTTGCCCTCGCTGTCGATGACCTCGCGCCAGAGGCCGCGCAGGAAGCGGAAGACGCCCTCGATGCCTTTGGGGTTCCAGGGTTTCATCGCCTCGGGCGGGCCGAGGAACATGAGATAGAGGCGGAGGGTGTCGGTGCCGTATTGCTCGATGACTTCGTCGGGGTTGGCGACGTTGCCACGGCTCTTGGACATCTTTTCGCCGTCTTCGCCGAGGATGATGCCCTGGTGGAAGAGGCGCTTGAAGGGTTCGTCCATGGGGACGACGCCGATGTCGTGAAGCACCTTGTGCCAGAAACGGGCATACAGCAGGTGGAGCACGGCGTGTTCAGCCCCGCCGATGTAGAGGTCGGGGGTGCCCCAGTAGGCGAGCAGCTCGGGGTCGACGAGCTGCTGGTCGTTGTGGGGGTCGAGGTAGCGCAGATAATACCAGCAGGAGCCGGCCCACTGGGGCATTGTGTTGGTCTCGCGGCGGCCGCGGATCCACTCCGGACCGGGCCGCGGCTGCGAGGCGGGGACGGCTTCGCCGGTGGCGGGGTGGTGCCAGATCTCGAGCCAGTCGGTCATGGCGGCGAGCGGACTTTCGCCCGTGCCGGTGGGCTGGTAGCTCTCGACTTCCGGAAGCTCGAGGGGGAGGGCGGATTCGGGCATCGGCAGGGCATACCATTCGACGCCGTCGATTACGCAGGTGACCGGCTGCTCGGGCACGGCGATGGCGTCGCCGGCGGTGGCGAGGGCGGCCTGGTAGTCCTCGCGGCTGACCCAGACGATGGGGAAGGGTTCGCCCCAGTAGCGCTGGCGGGAGAAGAGCCAGTCGCGCAGCTTGTAGTTTACCGTGCCGCGGCCGCGCCCCTGGGCGGCGAAGTGGGCGTTGAGCCTGGCTTTGCCCTCCTCGGTGGTGAGGCCGGTGAACTCGCCGGAGTTGATCATGCGGCCGGGTTCGCAGAAGGGCAGCTCCGGCTCGCCGCCGTCGAGGGGCTCGATGACGCGGAGGATCGGCAGGTCGAATTTTCTGGCGAACTCGTAGTCGCGTTCGTCGTGGCCGGGGACGGCCATGATGGCGCCGGTGCCATAGCTGATGAGCACGTAGTCGGCGATCCAGATGGGGATGGGCTGGCCGGTGGCGGGGTTGATGGCGTGAGAGCCGGTGAAGACGCCGGTCTTGTCCTTGGCGAGGTCGGTGCGCTCGAGATCGCTCTTGTTGGCAGCGGCTTTCACGTAGGCCTCGACCTGTTGACGCTGGGCGTCGGTGGTGAGACGGGGCACGAGGGGGTGTTCGGGCGCGATCACCATGTAGGTGGCGCCGAAGATCGTGTCCACGCGGGTGGTGAAGATTTTCAGCTTCTCGCCGGGGAGTTCCTGGATGTCGAACTCGACTTCGCTGCCCTCGCTGCGGCCGATCCAGGCTTCCTGCATCCGCTTCGTGGAGTCGGGCCAGTCGAGATCCTTGAGCCCCTCGAGGAGACGGTCGGCATAGGCGGTGATGCGCAGCACCCATTGGCGCAGGGGGCGGCGCTCCACCGGGTGGCCGCCGACCTCGGATTTGCCGTCGATGACTTCCTCGTTGGCGAGGACGGTGCCGAGGGCCGGGCACCACCAGACGGGCTTTTCCTCGACATAGGCGAGGCCGAGGCGGAAGAGCTGCAGCCAGATCCACTGCGTCCAGCGAAAGTAACCGGGGTCGGTGGTGTTGATCTCCCGTTCGAAGTCGTAGGAGACGCCGATGGACTTGAGCTGGCGGCGGAAGGTTTCGACGTTGTCGCGGGTGACGTCGCGGGGGTGCTTGCCGGTCTTGACGGCGTAGTTTTCCGTGGGCAGGCCGAAGGCGTCCCAGCCGATCGGGTAGAGCACGTTGTAGCCGCAGGCGCGCTTGTAGCGGGCGACGATGTCGGAGATCGTGTAGTTCTCACAGTGCCCGAGATGAAGCCCGGCCCCGGAGGGATAGGGGAACATGTCGAGCACGTAGTATTTCGGTTTCTCCGAGGGGGCGGTGGCACGGAATATCCTGTTGTCGTGCCAATATTTCTGCCATCTCGGCTCGATCGATCGGAAGTCGTAGTCTGGACTGGTCGTACCCATGGGAAAAACCCGCGATGTTGAAGGAATCCATTAGTGCGTCAACCACCCTCCCGGGGAAACGCCGGCGTAGTGTTCGGCGCTCCGGTGGCGAGTCGTGGATGCGGTGTGGCGCCGTTGCGCTCGCGCTCGGCGTAGGGTTGTTGCTGGCGGGGTGCGCCACTTTGGGCGCGCCGCCCCGGCGTGAGTCCGCCAGCGCGGTCAGCCGGGGTTTTGAGCGATTGCTCGATGCGGTGGTGCGGATCGATGTGCGGGAGCGCGTGTTCAACGGTGGATCGACGCGCTTCGTCTCCGGTGTCGGCAGCGGGGTGATCATCTCGGAGGACGGGCTGGTGCTGACCAATGCACACGTGGCGACGCCGAAGGCGGTGGAGATCTCCATCACCCTGGCCAGCCTCGAAGAGGTGCGGGCCGAGTTGGTCGGCTGGGATCATTGGACGGATCTGGCGCTGCTGCGGCTGGACATGGAGGAGGTCCGGCGTCGTGGCTTGAGCTTCGCCCATGCGGAGTTTGCCGATTCCGACGCCGTGCGTGTCGGCGAGACGGTATACGCCGTGGGCACGCCGCATGGACTGACGCGCACGGTGACCCGGGGGATCATTTCCAATACCGACCGCTACTTCGAGGCCTCCGACGGGGTGCGTGGCTACGAGACCGGCTACTTCAACACCTGGCTGCAGACCGATGCCGCCATCAATCCCGGCAACAGCGGCGGGCCGCTCGTCCTGAAGGATGGCCGCGTCGTCGGCATCAATTCGCGCACCTATCTCGGCGCGGAAAACCTCGGGTTCGCGATCCCGTCGAACATAGCGCGGACCGTGGCCGCGATCCTCGCCCGGGAGGGCGAGGTGCCGCGGAGCTACATCGGCCTGACGCCGGGCGCCCTTCGCGATCTGGAAGGGTTTTTTCAATTGGCCATCAACACGGGGGCCTTGATCAACAGCGTCGATCCCGGCTCGCCGGCGGCCCGCGCCGGCCTGCGTCCCGGCGATATCCTCCTCGCGATCGACGGTGAGCCCGTCGACGGTCGTTTTCCCGAGCAGCTGCCGCCGATCCAGAACCGCATCGCGTCTGTCCCGATCGGCTCCGAGCTGACGCTCACCGTCAAACGCGGGGAGCGCACGTTCGACGTCGTCGTGGTGACCGAGAAGCTCGAGAGCCGGGTCGGCGAGGAGTGGGCTTTCGAAAAGTGGGGCATGAGCGTGCAGGAAGTCTCGCGCGCCTACGCGCGTGAAAACCGGCTGCCGGAAGAGGCGGGCATCATCGTGATCGGCACGCAGCCGGCTTTCCCGGCAGCCCGGGCGGGGCTGGCCCGAGGCGACATCATCACCCGGATCAATGGCAAACCCATCGAGAGCCTCGAGCAGCTCAAGGCCATCTACGCCGCCTTCGAGGAGAAGCCCGACTCGCTGCTCGTTGAAGCGTTGCGCAACCGTTCCGTCACCCTCTTTGTTCTGAAACCATGATGTCTTCCACGCCCACGCGCCCAACGGTCTTTCGCCTCGCCGCGCTGCTCATCGGCGCCGTCCTCCTCGCGGGGAGCCATGCCGTGGCGAAAGAGGCGCTGGCCGATCTGTTCGAGGCGCGGGTCCGCTCGGTCGTGGCCGTCGAGTTCTTCGTCGAGACCGAGATCGACCGGCGGCCGTCGGTCGTCGTCGGTGTCCCGATCGACCGGGAGGGCACGGTCGTTCTGCTCGACTCTTCCGTGCCGGGATGGCTGCCGCCGGCGCAACTGAAGGATTTCAAAATCTATCTGCCGCGGTCGGTCGATGGCGTGCCTGCTGAATACCTGGGGCAGGATCAGCTCACCGGCTGGCATTTCATCCGCGCGTCGGCTCCGTTTCCGGGCGAGGTGGTCCCCATCACCGAGTATGAGACCGCGCGCCCGCGTATCGGTGATCCGGTCTGGGGCATCGCCGTCATGGGCAAGGATTTCGACTTTCAGCCCTACCTGATGGAGGCAAACGTCGCGCTGCTGCAGAAGGTGCCCCAGGAGGTCGGTTTTTGCGTGCGGGAAGTGGCCAGCCCGGGCGGCCCGGTCTTCTCGGCCGACGGCGCCTTCCTCGGCTGGGCCGGCAATCCGATCTGGCAGGAGCGGGACATTTATCTCGAGGGGGTGCGCTACAACGCCAGCATCCGCAATCCGAACGGCAGCGGCAGCTTCCTGCTCGCACACGAGTTTCTCCCCTGGCTCAAGCGTATCCCCGAGTCTGTGACAGGTCAGGCGGTGCCGTGGCTGGGGATCATCGGGATGCAGCCGGTTGAGCGCGAGGCGGCGAAGTTTCTCAAAATCGAGAACGTCTCGGCGATCCTCGTCTCCGACATCATCGAGGGCAGTCCGGCGGCGGAGGCGGGCATGCAGAAGCGCGACATCATTCTCACGATCGATGGCGAGCCGCTTCCGCGCTTCAGTCCGCAGCGCGTGGTCAGCAGTTATTTCGAACGGGAGATCCTGCGGCGCAAACCGGGCGATCGCATGCGGCTGGGCATCCTGCGGGGGACGGACGAGCGGCTTGAGGTGGAGGTCACCCTCGGCCAGCAGCCGACACCGTTGAAGGAGGCGCGGCGCACCTGGTTCGAACGGCTCGGCTTCACTGTGCGCGAGATCGTCCTCTACGATAAAATCCAGCGCCAGCTCCTCGAGTCGGGGGAGACCGGCGTGATCGCCAATTTCGTAAAACCCAACACGCCGGCGAATACCGCCGGCCTCATGGCGGGTGATCTCATCCGCGAGATCGATGGTGTCGAGATCACGGACTACGACCAGGCCGTGGAGATCCTTCGCGGCATCGAGGAGGATCCGACCCGAAATGAATTTGTCCTGCTCATCAGCCGGGGGACGGAAACATCCGTCATCCGCGTCCGGCTTCAGTAATCCATCAGTGTATTCAACAAGCGAGGAAATGCCCCATGTTTTCGGGAATCGTTGAAGAATGCGGCGAAGTTCGCGGCCTCAAGCCCTACGAGGGCGGTGTCCGCTTCGAGGTGCAGGCGGGGTTTGCCGCCGAGCCCGGCGCTGTCGCCATCGGTGACAGCGTGGCTGTCAACGGTTGCTGCCTGACGGTCGTCGATATTCGCGACGGATGTCTCGGCTTCGATCTGCTGGCCGAGACGCAGCGTGTCACCAACCTGCGCGACCTTGCCGTGGGCACCGGTGTGAACCTCGAGCGGAGCCTGCGTTTCGATGGGCGCGTGGGCGGCCACTTCGTCACCGGCCACATCGACACCACCGCCGAAATCGCCGTCATCGAGCCGCGCGGTGACGATGTCTACCTCGAGGTCAACGTGCCGGAACGGTTTCGCCACTACCTCGTATCCAAAGGTTCGATCGCCGTCGATGGCATCTCCCTCACCGTGGCGGGGGTCAAGCCCGAGGGGTTTGCCGTGTGGCTCATCCCGCACACCGTGCAGGTCACCAACCTGGGGCGCCGCAAGGCGGGCGATCATGTGAATCTGGAGTTCGACATGCTGGCGAAATACGTCGAGCGCATCGTCTCCCCCATGCTCGAACGCCTCGGGAAGTGACGCGCCTGCCGTCGCCCACGATCACATCGGTCTCATGCGCGAGAAGGTAGCCGCCATCCTCGAGGAAGTGAAACGCCTCCGCAGGGCAGGCGTATCCGCGCTTCCGGTATCTGACGAGGCCCTCGCGCGGCTGCGGACGGCTCTGGCCGCCGCCGAGCCCGCGCAAAACGAGGCCGCCTCCGTCGCCGAGCGGGACCGGAATGCCGGGGCGGGGGCGTCAGGCATCGATCCGGAGAAAATCATCGATTCCCGTTTTCGCGGCAGCACCGGAAGCG
>RFJS01000558.1 GCA_003694825.1 Verrucomicrobiota bacterium
ACGCCCATCGACTTGAGGCGCTCGACCTCTTTGTCGACGATCGACTTCGGCAGTCTGAATTCAGGAATTCCATACACGAGCACCCCGCCCGGGCGATGAAAGGCTTCGTAGACGGTCACATCGTGCCCCATCGCGGCCAGCTCGCCGGCGGCGGTCAGTCCGCCCGGGCCCGACCCCACAATGGCCACCCGCCGCCCCGTCGGCGCAGCCGGCTCGTTCGGGATCTCGTCGCGGTGTTCGCGCGCCCAGTCCGCCACGAAACGCTCCAGATAGCCGATGGCCACCGGCAGACCTTTGTTGGCGCGGATGCAGAGGCACTCGCACTGCGTCTCCTGTGGGCAGACGCGGCCGGTGATGGCCGGCAGGGCGTTGTCCCCCAGCAGACTCTTCGCCGCTCCCACGCGATCCCCTTCGGCCAGCAACTGAATGAATCGCGGGATGTTCACATTGACCGGACATCCCTGCACGCACTTCGGGTCGCGGCACTCGAGGCAACGCTCGGCTTCGAGCAGCGCGAACGACTCACTCAGGCCGAGATTGACCTCGGCGAAGTTGCTGTTGCGAATGTTCGGATCCTGCTCCGGCATTTTCTGCCGGTCGATCTTCATGCGCTCACGCTTGGGAAGACGCTGGCGGGGCTGGGAAGTGCTCATGGCTGGAAAAACAGGGCTCTGGTCGGAAGGACGAAGTTTCAGGGTTGGTTCAGTCAGGGCAGATTCACTGCCCTCGGCCTATTCTGCACTCTTGCGGAGAGCACTGCTCGAGGCGGCGCTTCTCGAAATCGCGGTAGGTCGTGAGCCGGTCGGCCAGTTCATCGAAGTCGACCTTGTGGCCGTCGAACTCAGGACCGTCGACACAGGCGAACTTGATCTCGTTGCCGATCGTCACCCGGCAGCCGCCGCACATCCCGGTGCCATCGACCATGACCGGGTTGAGCGAGACGATCGTATGCACGCCGTAAGGACGGGTGAGGTTGGCCACCGCCCGCATCATGGGCACCGGACCGACGGCGTAGACGATGTCCACCCCGCCGGCATCGAGCAGATCTTTGGTGGCATCGGTGACAAAACCCTTGCGGCCATAACTGCCGTCATCCGTGCACACCACCACCTGCCCGTAGCGCGCAAGCCGGTCTTCGAGAATGACCAGCTCCTTCGTGCGTCCACCGATCACACTGATGACCTCGACACCTCGCGCGTGCAGGCCCTGGGCGATCGGGTGAATCACGGCCGTCCCGACACCGCCGCCCACGCAGACGGCACGTCCGCTCTCGATCAGCTCGGTCGGACTGCCCAGCGGACCGACGATATCGCGAATCGTGCCGCCGACCTCCTGCGCGACAATATCCAGGGTGCTCTTGCCGACCTCCTGGATAATCAGCGTTATCGTGCCTTTCTCCGGATCGGCGTCGGCAATGGTCAGGGGAATGCGCTCAGCCTCCTCGTTGAGGTGGACAATGACAAACTGACCAGGTCGGCGCATCTTCGCAATGCGCGGGGCCTCGACCTCGACGAGAGTCACATTGGGGCTCAGTTTCTCTCTGGAAACGATCGTGTGCATCAGGTCGCAAAGGTAGCTCCGTCTGCCTCCCCACGACTGCTCAGATACGAACGAAAAATGCGCATCCCTTGCCAAACACGTGTATGAATCAGAATTGCTAATACCCCAGAAAGAAACACCTCCGTGGCATCCACCCCTCCCCCTCGCAAACATGGCCATTCTATCGTGCGCGAATGATTTTCGGATGACCCGGCGGGTTCGCCGTGCTCTCATCTCCGGCACGCACCACCGCGCAAACCATCCACTGACACCCCCTGAAAGTTACCCACCCGCATGACGACTCGCCGCGACTTCCTGAAGACCGCAGCTGTGTTCGGCGCAGGCGCACTCGCCGGCCGCTACGCTCTCACCGCCGCCAGTGCCACCGGGGCCGGCGACGCCCTGCCCTTCCGCATCTCGCTCGCCCAGTGGTCCCTGCACCGCGCGTTCCGCTCCGGCGAGAAGGATCCGCTCGACTTCGCGCACATCGCCCGAGCCGAGTTCGGGATCGACGCGATCGAGTATGTCAACCAGTTCTACGCCGCCACGCTGAGCGACAAGATCGTGGCCGAGTTGAAGTCCCGTGCTGAAGGCGAAGGCGTGCGCAGCCTGCTGATCATGTGCGACGGCGAGGGGCGCATCGGCGCACCGACCGAGGCAGAGCGTATCCAGACCGTGGAAAACCACAAACGCTGGGCCGATGCCGCGGCGGCTCTCGGCTGCCACTCGATCCGCGTCAATGCCGCCAGCGAAGGCACCTATGAGGAGCAGCAGAAATACGCCGCCGACGGCCTCGTCCGCCTCGCGGAATACTGCGCTCCGCTCGGCCTCAATGTCCTCGTCGAAAACCATGGCGGCCTTTCCTCCACCGGCGCCTGGCTGGCCGGCGTGATGCGCCTGGCCGATCATCCGCGCGTCGGCACGCTGCCGGACTTTGGCAATTTCATCATCAACCGGGAGACGGGCGAGCGCTACGACCGCTACCAGGGCGTCAGGGAGCTCATGCCCTGGGCCCGCGCCGTCAGCGCCAAGAGCCACGAGTTCGACCCCGAAACCGGCGAAGAGGTGCACACGGATTATCGGCGCATGATGCGCATCGTCCTCGACGCCGGCTACCACGGCCATGTCGGGGTCGAATACGAGGGCAGCCAG